>JAPLSD010000825.1 GCA_026398835.1 Pseudomonas sp. | reverse complement strand
GATCGAATCGATAAAACCGACGTTTGACCCGCACTTCTCGATGAGAAGACTTCAGCCCCGCGCTTTGCGATCGAAGTCCTTCAAACGGAACCCCATCAGCGCCAACATGCCGAAATATGCCACCACACCCGCTACGACCAAAGCCCCCAAACGCAGTAAGCGCTCAAGCATGTGCCCCTGATCCCAAGCCGGCATGAACTGCATCGAGCCCAGCAACACCGCGGACATTACCGCCACTGCGACCACCAGCTTCAGGCCAAACTTTCCCCAGCCCGGTTGCGGCTGAAACATTTGCTGCTTGCGCAGCTGATAAAACAGCAGACCGGCATTGATGCAGGCGCCGACACTGATCGCCAACGCCAGCCCCGCATGCTTCAGCGGCCCGATAAAGGCAAGGTTAAGCAACTGCGTGATGATCAGCGTGAAGATCGCGATTTTGACCGGCGTACGGATGGAGCCAGCACTTTGATCACGATAATCCCGAGCAGGCCCACGGAATAAGCGATCAACGCACGCTGGGTCATGGACGCGTCAAACGCGCTGAATTGGCCGTACTGGAACAGCGAAACGGTCAGCGGCTCGGCGAGAATCCCCAGCGCCAGAGAGCACGGCAGCACCAGCATGAAACACAAACGCAGACCCCAATCGAGAATCCGTGAGTATTCGTGGCGATCCTTGCTGGCGTAGGTCTTGGCCAGCGTCGGCAACAGAATCGTCCCCAGCGCTACGCCCAGCACACCGGACGGCAACTCCATCAAACGGTCGGCGTAATACATCCAGGACACCGAGCCCGCTACCAGGAACGAGGCAAAAATGGTGTTGATGATCAAGGAAATCTGACTGACCGAAACCCCGAGGATCGCCGGTAACATCTGCTTCATCACTCGCCAGACACCGGTATCACGCAGGTTCAGACGCGGCAAAACCAGCATGCCGATCTTCTTCAGGTGCGGCAGTTGATAGAGCAGTTGCGCCAGACCGCCGGCCAACACCGCCCAGCCCAACGCCATGACCGGCGGATCGAAGTACGGCGTCAGAAACACCGCAAAGATGATCATGCTGACGTTAAGCAGGGTCGGCACGAAGGCCGGTACGGAGAAACGGTTCCAGGTATTGAGGATCGCCCCGGCCAGCGAAGACAGGGAGATCAGCAATATGTAGGGGAAGGTCACCCGCAGCAGATCGGACGTCAGCGCGAACTTTTCCGGCGTATTGGCGAAGCCCGGCGCGGTCGCCCAAATCACCCAGGGCGCAGCGAGCATCCCCGCTATCGTGACTAAAGCCAGAACCAGCGTCAGCAAACCCGAGACGTAGGCAATGAAAGTACGCGTCGCCTCTTCGCCCTGCTGACTCTTGTATTCCGCCAAAATCGGCACGAAGGCTTGGGAAAACGCCCCCTCGGCAAAGATCCTGCGCAGCAGATTGGGCAATTTAAACGCAATAAAGAACGCATCTGTGGCCATCCCAGCGCCAAATGCGCGCGCAATGATGGTGTCACGCACAAACCCCAAAACCCGGGAAAGCATCGTGATAGAGCTGACGGCGGCCAACGACTTGAGCAGATTCATTGAAAGAGTTTTTGCCTGTAGATAAAGAGCAGGCGAACAAAGCGCCCACATATGCGATACTCCGCGCCGCAACAGCACAGAGCCAAAGCTCGCGAGTTTACAGGTCAAGCGCCGGAAAGAAATATCCCGGCGTTCTTCATCTACCACTCAGCGGAACGCATCACCTGCCCTTGACAAGACTTCAACTCATCGGCATGATTCGCGGCCTATTTTGTTTGCTATTTCCCAAAGTCTTTCGAGGAGCTCGACGGTGGCCAACACACCTTCCGCCAAAAAACGTGCAAAACAGGCTGAGAAGCGTCGCAGCCACAACGCCAGCCTGCGTTCCATGGTTCGTACCTACATCAAGAATGTAGTTAAAGCCATCGACGCAAAAGACGCTGAAAAAGCGCAAGCTGCTTACGTTCTGGCCGTGCCAGTTATCGACCGTATGGCCGATAAAGGCATCATCCACAAGAACAAAGCTGCTCGCCATAAAGGTCGCTTGAACGGCCACATCAAGGCTCTGAACCTTGCTGCTGCAGCCTAAGCGACACGCTTGTTAAAAAACCGACCCTAGGGTCGGTTTTTTATTGCCTGCGATTTGAGCCGGAAGCCCTTAAACCCGCAGCGACTGACCTGAAGCCTTCGCGGGCAAGCCTCGCTCCTACGGATCGCATACCCCGTAGGAGCGAGGCTTGCCAGCGATAGCAATCTTCAGATCAAGGCTGCCTCCACGGCAGTATCGGAATGGCGGTTACCGCATTCTGCGGACTGCCCTCGATCAGGCGATCGCTGTAGACCAGATAAACCAGGGTATTGCGCTTCTTGTCGAGGAAGCGCACCACCTGCATGGTCTTGAACACCAACGAGGTGCGCTCTTTGAACACCTCTTCGCCATCCTTCAGCTCACCCTTGAAACTGATCGGCCCGACCTGACGACAAGCGATGGACGCCTCGGAACGATCCTCGGCCAACCCCAAACCACCCTTCACGCCACCGGTCTTGGCCCGCGAGAGGTAGCAGGTCACACCTTCAACTTTCGGATCGTCGAAGGCCTCGACGATGATACGGTCATTTGGGCCGACGAATTTGAACACCGTCGACACCTGACCGATCTCCTCGGCCGAGGCCAGCAGCGGCAAAGCCAACAGCAAGCCCAACAATCCTTTTGCTACGCGCATTCAGGTCCTCCTTACGTCAACCAAACCGCTTTTTAAACCGCCCTTTAAACCAGAATCAGGTTATCCCGGTGAACCAGCTCCGGCTCAGCCATATAACCCAGCAGACCAACAATCGCCTCAGACGACTGACCGATGATCTTTTGCGCTTCCAGAGCACTGTAGTTGGCCAGGCCACGGGCAATCTCACGACCATCCGACGCCACACAAACAACCATTTCGCCACGACGGAAACTGCCTTGGACCAGTTTGACGCCAACCGGCAGCAAGCTCTTGTTGCCTTGGGACAGTGCCGCAACCGCACCCGCATCCAGCACCAAAGTGCCGCGCGTCTGCAAATGCCCAGCCAGCCACTGCTTGCGCGCCGCCAGCATGCCGCGCTCAGGCGACAGCAAAGTGCCGATGCGCTCGCCAGCCTTTAGCCGATCCAGCACGCGCTCCAGACGCCCACCCACGATGATCGTGTGAGCACCAGAACGGGCAGCCAGACGCGCAGCTCGCAGCTTGGTCTGCATGCCGCCACGACCAAGCGCACCGCCCGTGCCGCCCGCCACCGCATCGAGAGCCGGATCATCGGCGCGCGCTTCGTAAATCAGTTGAGCATCGGGATTATTGCGCGGGTCTGCATCGAACATGCCATCGCGATCCGTGAGAATCACCAGCAAATCAGCCTCGACCAGGTTGGCCACCAACGCCGCCAGCGTG
>JAPLSD010000488.1 GCA_026398835.1 Pseudomonas sp. | reverse complement strand
CGCAGCCACCCGGACTTCAGTGGCGCACTGGTGGTCGATGCGATCATCTACAATCGCGCACAATTCTCTCAACCGTTCCCGTTGCTGGAGTTACGCTTTGCCGACCTCAACGGGCACCTGATCGCCAGCCGGCGCTTCAAGCCGAGCGAATACCTCAACGGCGATCTTGAAGGTCTGGCAGAAATGCCCCCACAGACGCCGATCCATATCGCCCTCGACATCCTTGATCCAGGCCCCAAAGCCGTCAATTACAGCCTGAGCTTCCATTCGCCCGAGTGAAACGCTTCAGTCAATCGCCACGACTGCGCATTGACGGTGATTTTCTGGCCTTTGCGCGCCGAACCAAACTGCTGGCGATAACCGAATAACTGTTCAGATTTTATCCAATTCGGCCTTTATCCGGTCATCGAGAGCGGGTATCATGCCAACCCTTTTTCGAACTCTAATGATCCGGCCCCACAACAGGGAAGCCCTATGTCGGCGGTACGCATCGGTCCATATACATTGCCTAACGGCTTGATTCTCGCCCCCATGGCGGGGGTCACTGACCAGCCCTTTCGTCAGCTGTGCAAACGGTTGGGCGCAGGCCTTGTAGTCTCGGAAATGGTCACCAGCGACATGAGCTTGTGGAACAGTCGCAAATCGCGTCTGCGCATGATCCACGAAGGTGATCCCGAGCCGCGCTCGGTACAGATCGCCGGCGGTGATGCACAAATGCTGGCGGATGCCGCCCGCGCCAACGTCGAGTTGGGCGCACAGATTATTGATATCAACATGGGTTGTCCGGCGAAGAAGGTTTGCAACAAGGCCGCCGGCTCCGCGTTGTTGAAAGACGAAGCGTTGGTGAGCGAAATCCTGCATGCCGTCGTGGCAGCAGTCGATGTACCGGTCACCTTGAAAATACGCACCGGTTGGGACCGGGAGAACAAGAACGGTCTGACGGTGGCGAAAATCGCCGAGCAGGCAGGAATCACGGCGCTGGCGGTCCATGGCCGAACCCGCGCCGATCTGTACACCGGTGAAGCCGAGTACGACACCATTGCCGCGATCAAGCAGGCAGTGTCGATTCCGGTCTTCGCCAACGGCGATATCGACTCGGCCGAGAAAGCCCGGTACGTGCTCCATGCGACCGGCGCCGATGGTCTGTTGATTGGCCGGGCCGCCCAAGGGCGACCGTGGATTTTTCGTGAGATCGAACACTTTCTGCGTACCGGCGAAACACTCCCGGCACCGGAGCTGTTCGAGGTGGAACGTATTCTGCTAGAGCATCTGGCCGCGCTGCATGCCTTCTATGGGGATGTCATGGGCGTACGCATTGCTCGCAAGCATGTGGGCTGGTATCTCGCAACCCTGCCGGGCGCCAGGGAGTTTCGCGCCCACTTCAATCGTTTGGATGATACGGAAGCACAGTGCGCCAACGTTCGTGAGTTTTTCGCCGAACGATACAAGAGCCTGGTGACAGGGGACGGAGAAGGGGTGGCCGCATGACGATGATGACCGAGACTTTAGTGAGTGGAACAACACCCGTGAGCGACAATGTGAATTTGAAACAGCACCTCAATACACCGAGCGAAGAGGGTCAAACCCTTCGCGGGAGTGTCGAGAAGGCGCTGCACAATTATTTCGCCCACCTTGAGGGCGCTGCCGTCACGGACGTGTACAACCTTGTGCTCTCCGAAGTCGAGGCGCCACTGCTCGAGAGCGTGATGAACTACGTCAAGGGCAACCAGACCAAGGCCAGCGAGTTGCTCGGTCTGAACCGTGGCACCTTGCGCAAGAAACTCAAGCAGTACGATCTGCTGTAAGCATTCAATCAAACCAGAAAGGCGCCCGCGTAAACCGGCCGCCTTTTTTGCTGACTCCTTTGCTTTTGATGGAAATTGAGATGACCGACCAGACTACCCGCCTGCCGATCCGCCGCGCCTTGATCAGCGTTTCCGACAAGACCGGGATCCTCGACTTCGCCCGCGAGCTGGAAGCACTGGGCGTTGAGATCCTCTCCACCGGTGGTACGTTCAAGCTGCTGCAGGACAACGGCGTGGCCGCAGTGGAAGTCGCTGACTACACCGGTTTCGCAGAAATGATGGACGGTCGGGTCAAGACCCTGCACCCGAAAATCCACGGTGGGATCCTCGGCCGTCGCGGTATCGACGACGCCATCATGAACGAGCATGGCATCAAGCCGATCGATCTGGTTGCAGTCAATCTCTACCCGTTCGAAGCCACTATTTCCAAGCCAGGTTGTGATCTGCCAACGGCTATCGAGAACATCGATATTGGCGGCCCGACCATGGTTCGCTCCGCGGCCAAGAACCACAAAGACGTGGCCATCGTGGTTAACGCCAGCGATTACGGCCAGGTGCTGGAAAGCCTCAAGGCCGGCGGCCTGACTTACGCACAGCGTTTTGACCTGATGCTCAAGGCCTTCGAACACACTGCCGCCTACGACGGCATGATCGCCAACTACATGGGCACCGTGAACCAGGCGGCTGAAACCCTCAGCACCGAAGGTCGCAGCCAGTTCCCGCGCACCTTCAACAGCCAGTTCATCAAGGCTCAGGAAATGCGCTACGGTGAGAACCCGCACCAGAGCGCGGCGTTCTACGTTGAGGCCAAACCTGCCGAAGTTGGCATCGCCACCGCGACCCAGCTGCAAGGCAAAGAATTGTCTTACAACAACGTGGCCGATACTGACGCCGCGCTGGAATGCGTGAAGAGTTTCGTCAAGCCAGCCTGCGTCATCGTCAAGCACGCCAACCCGTGCGGCGTTGCGGTCAGCCCGGACGCCGAAGGCGGTATCCGTCAGGCTTACGAACTGGCTTACGCGACCGACACCGAGTCGGCGTTCGGCGGCATCATCGCCTTCAACCGCGAGCTGGACGCTGAAACCGCCAAGGCCATCGTCGAGCGTCAGTTCGTCGAAGTGATCATCGCTCCAAGCGTCACCGAAGAAGCCCGCGCCATTGTTGCAGCCAAAGCCAACGTGCGCCTGCTGGCCTGCGGCCAATGGTCGGCTGATCGCGTACCTGCCTGGGACTACAAGCGCGTCAATGGCGGCCTGCTGGTACAGAGCCGCGACATCGGCATGATCGGCAGCGAAGACCTGAAAGTGGTCACTAAACGCGCCCCGACCGAGCAAGAGATCAACGATCTGATCTTCGCCTGGAAAGTCGCCAAGTACGTCAAATCCAATGCCATCGTCTATGCCAAGAACCGCCAGACCATCGGTGTCGGCGCCGGACAGATGAGCCGTGTGAACTCCGCGCGCATCGCTGCGATCAAGGCTGAACACGCAGGTCTGCAAGTACAGGGCGCGGTCATGGCCTCGGACGCCTTCTTCCCGTTCCGTGACGGCATCGACAACGCGGCCAAGGTCGGCATCACTGCTGTGATCCAGCCAGGCGGCTCGATGCGTGACAACGAAGTGATTGCAGCGGCTGATGAAGCTGGTATTGCCATGGTCTTTACGGG
>JAPLSD010000486.1 GCA_026398835.1 Pseudomonas sp. | reverse complement strand
CCGAGGTGGCCGCCGACGTCCACGTAGTCGTCGATGGCCAGGGAGTCTTCGATGATGATGAACAAGCCAGTGATCAGGTCAGCGACCAGCGACTGGGCGCCGAAACCGATGGCCAGGCCGATTACGCCGGCACCGGCCAGCAGTGGGGTGACGTTCATGCCCATGTTTGCCAGGGCGACGATCAATGCAATGATGAAAATCGCCACGAACAGCACGTTGCGGATCAGCGGCATCATGGTTTGCGCGCGGGCATTGGCCAGGCCTTTGCGCGAGCGGGTCAAGGCGTGATGCACGGCGGTGTCGCTGAGGATCCAGATCAGCCAGGCGAAGATCAGCGTGCCGCCGAGGCTGAACAGTTTGACACTGATTTCGTGACCTTCGCCTTCAGTAAAGCGGATCAGCGACATACCCCAGACGCGTAGCCCGAGCTCGATAAACGCCAGCCACACCACCAGGTGCGCGAGGGTATAGAAGAAACTCTTCAGGCGGTCCGAATACAGCGCATGGCGTTTGAGCCCGCGCTGAGGTTTGAGCGCATGACGGCGTACCAGCCCGTTGATCACCATGCACAACACCAGCAGCACGGTGCAGATTAGTGACTGGCGCAGTGCGGTGCTGGTATCGCCGGCCGAGACGAAGGTGGCGAACAGCGAAATCGCCACCAGCACCAGCGCTGGCAAGTACCAGAAGGTGCCGAGAATATCGATGGTGTCGCTCAGGGCGCGACGGGTCAGACGTCGTGACAACGGCTGGTTGCGGATCAAATGCGCGATCGGCCGACGGAAGCGCAGGATGAACATCCCGGTGGACAGCGCCGCCAGCACATTGGCTAAGGTCGCGGCGGTATGCGCCAGATGGCTGCCCAGGCTGGCCACCAGACGTGGGTCGTTCAAGGCTTCGCCGAAGGCAGCAAAGCTGCCGATCAGCCACAGCGGGCGAAAGGCCTGATGCCGAAGAATGTACAAAGCACGGTGCCGGTGCGGGCCGTCGAGCACGGAAAACGCCACTACGCAGACCGCCGAAAAACAGGTGCCGACCACCAGTGCGTAAGCCAGCACCATCGCCAGGTCTTTACCCAGTGACGAAGGCAGGGCGTAACTCATATAGACAGTGATCAATAGTGCGATCAGCCAAGGACCCAGCTTGCGCAAGGCAAAACGCAGCATGTCCCAGGTCTTGGGATGTTGTGGTAATTCTTCGGTGAGACCGAAGCGCAACCGCACCCGATGGCTGAGCCAGATCAGCGCAGCCGCCAGCAGGCTCCAGAGCATCAGAATCAAGGCAAACGCGAAAATGATGGGCAGCCATTCGCTGGCCGGCAACATCAATGCCACCAGTTCGTCCTGGGCCAGATTGAACTCCTCTGACCACAGAGTGATGGGGCTGTCGGCGCCGGAGAACTGTTTCTCGAAACTGGCCAATGTGCCGCCGATCAACCCGAGCACGCCTTCTTCAGTGGCGGGTTGGGCTTTTTTGGTGGCGTCGCGGAGTTTTTTCAGGTCGGTCAGCAGTTTCGCGCGTTGCTGGTCATTCTCCAGCGACTTGATGACTTCATCCAGTGATTGCCCAAGGGGCTCTTCTGCCTGCGGCTGGGTTTTCGACGAGCTGTTGAGCAGGCTCGGCAGACCGCCAGCCTGGGCCGGAACGATGGGCAGCAGCATCAACAGGCAGATGAGGAGACAAGAGGGCAGGGCGAAAAGACGAGCGAACACTAGGCGGTCAACCTCGAGAAGTGCGGATCGACCGAGTGTACGAGGCACTTAAAACCAATGCGAGCGCACCGAGTGCTTTTATTTATTCGTTGAGTTTGGCGAGGATTTTGAAAAGCACGGTGGCGAGAATCAGCAGCATGCCGATCCACATACTGAAGATGCCGGCGTTTTTATCGCGGAAGTTGAAACCAATGGCCAGCAGGATCATGCCTGCCAGGATCGGAATGAGCAGGGCGTGGAACGCAGACATTGAGATCATGGCGACTGCCTTGTCGAAGGGGATGAACCAAGTCTAGGTGGTTTTCTCGTATCCTGGGTTGATGTGTTTCAGAAGTGAATCAGGGCGCCGTCGGGCGCCCTGGTCACGACAGGCCTGGCTTACGGCAAATCGCGGCTGGCGTAGAAGGCACTGAGCACTTTCACCAAATGCGCCAGGTCATGGCTGCCGCACAGCTCGCGGATCGAGTGCATGGCGAAGGTCGGCAGGCCGATGTCCACCGTGCGCACCCCGAGGTGGCTGGCGGTGATTGGGCCGATGGTCGAGCCGCAGGCCATGTCGCTGCGCACCACGAAGCTTTGCACCGGCACCTCTTCGGCCATGCACAGATGGCGGAAGAAGCCCGCGGTTTCGCTGTTGGTGGCGTAGCGCTGGTTGCTGTTGACCTTGATCACCGGACCGGCATTGAGTTTCGGGCCGTGGTTGGCGTCGTGTTTGTCGGCGTAGTTTGGATGTACGCCGTGGGCATTGTCGGCCGAGACCAGCAGCGATTTCTGAATGGTCCGTACGAACTCGTCGCCTTCTGGCAGCAAGCGGCGCAGGGTTTGCTCAAGCATCGGGCCGTCCGCACCACAGGCGGAGCAAGAGCCGACTTCTTCGTGATCGTTGCAGACCAGTACGCAGGTTTCGTCAGTCTCGGTGGTGAGCAAGGCTTGCAGGCCGGCGTAGCAGGACAGCAGGTTGTCCAGGCGTGCGCCGGCGATGAAGTCGCCATGCAGGCCGATGATCGCGGCGCTTTGGGTGTCGTAGAAGCTCAGCTCGTAATCGAGCACCACGTCGGCGTTCAGGCCATGCTCTCGAGCCAGTTGGTCGGTCAGTACGGCGCGGAAGTCCACGCGCTCATCGCCGGCAAACTGCGCAAGGATCGGCGGCAGTTCGGTTTGGGCGTTGATTGCCCAGCCCAGGTTGGCTTCGCGATTGAGGTGAATGGCCAGGTTGGGGATAGTGGCGATCGGCAATTTGAAGTCGATCAACTGGCTCTCGACCTTGCCGTCACGGCGGAAGGTCACGCGGCCGGCCAGGGACAGATCACGATCGAACCACGGGGCGAGCAGGGCGCCGCCATAGACTTCGACACCCAGTTGCCAGAAGCCCTGGCGTTGCAGTTCAGGCTGCGGTTTTACTCGCAGGCACGGGCTGTCGGTGTGCGCGCCCACCATGCGAATACCGCCGTGCAGCGGCGAGTGCCGTCCAAGCTTGAACGCGACGATAGAGGAGTCGTTACGGGTGACGTAGTAGCGACCATTAGCTTCAGTGGTCCAGGGCTCGCGCTCATCAAGGCGCTGATAACCTGCCGCTTCCAGACGCTGAACAAGGCTGGCAGTGGCATGAAACGGGGTAGGGGAGGCCTTGAGGAAGTCGATCAGGCCTTGGTTCAACTCTTCGCGCATAAGTAACTCCAGACAGCAGTGGCGGGAGTTTACCGTATTTGATGATTATTGATGATCGTTCCCACGCGCGAGCGTGTGAACGATCGTCGGTTCACGCTTTAAAACGGTGCCGGGCACTCGAAACGCAGACGTTCGCCACTTTGCGGATGAGTGAAACTGAGCATGCTCGCGTGCAGACACAACCGTGGCCAGGCGGCCAAGGCTTGCGGGTGGGCGTAGAGCCCGTCACCCAGCAGCGGGTGGCCGATGGAGAGCATGTGCACGCGCAATTGGTGCGAACGGCCGGTGATCGGCGTCAGTTCAACCCGGCACCAGTCGCCACAACGCTCCAGCACACGCCAGAAAGTCAGGGCGTTCTTGCCGAACTCATGGTCCACCACATGCCGTGGTTTGGTTGGTGGGTCATAACGCAGCGGCAAGTCGATGCTACCGCTGTCCAGTTCCGGTTGGCCCCAGCAGAGAGCGGTGTAGGCTTTTTCGGTTTCGCGGTCGTGAAACTGCCGAGACAACTCGCGGTGAGTGTCAGGATCACGAGCCAGCAGGATGATGCCGGAGGTCTTGTTGTCTTCAGCCCGGCCAGGCACGGAAAGCAGAAGGGTAGGCTTGTCCACCACCAGAACGGCGGCGTCCTGATGGATGATACGGATATTCGACAACGGCATTAAAACAGCCTCGTAACAAACGCCAACGGCGACTCAGGCCCTTCAAGCCCCTTTGTAGGAGCCGAGCTTGCTCGCGATACTGACAACTCGGTGAGTCTGCTACACCGGGTTGACGCTATCGCGAGCAAGCTCGCTCCTACAGAGGGCGGTAGGGCCTGAGCCGCCGTGGCTCCAGCCGGATCGATCAGCGATCAGGCAGGGTGATATTGAGTTCCAGAATCGAGCAGCTGCCCTGGTTTTCCAGAGCGACTTGCACGTCATCGGACCCGATATTGACGTACTTGCGTATCACCTCGACCAATTCCTTCTGCAAGGCTGGCAGGTAATCCGGGGTGGTG
>JAPLSD010000811.1 GCA_026398835.1 Pseudomonas sp. | reverse complement strand
TTTATTTTTTTATCGCGATTAAGTATTGCCTCTTGCGCAATTCAAAAAATTGACGATATCATTTTAGTGGCTCGCTTCGACGGATTGTCTCGAGTTCTCGTGCTCCTTTAGTCAGCGTCGCGGATAGTCTTTTATGAATCGTACAGACGATATAGCGAACCTGTTCGGCAGGTTCGGGGCAAGTGCGGACAGTTATCTCGAGTTTGAAAGCGATCTCGACTACAAAGAAAAGCCCTTGGCATTGGCGCGTACCGCTTCTGAGCCAACGGCCGTGCTTGCCAGCTCCGTCAAAAATGCGTCTGTTGCCGCTGCGCCAGCCAAGTTGACTGTCGCAACGACGCACCTGTGCGCAACTATCGTCGAGCCTGCTCAACCGGTTTATCAAAAAACCGACGTTGTCACTGACACTGTACGGTCAACTTCTACGCTTGAGCACGACGCTGAGTTCCCACCCACCAAAACCAAACCGGTCTCCGCGCCTCTTCGCCATTTGCTGGCCGAGTTGGCGCTTGCTCGTCAGGCTGAGGCACAGGCGCGCAATGATGAAGCTCTGCGACAAACGCTGCCCCACGGTCGACCACCGAAGAGCAAGGCCCGTATCATTGCCCTGGTTTCGGCCAAGGGTGGCGTAGGGAAAAGTACCCTGAGTGCGGCACTGGCCAGCACCTTGCGGCTGGATGGCGGCCAGACACTTGCCATCGACCTCGATCCGCAAAACGCTCTGCAATACCACCTCGGCGTCAATCCGGATATTGCCGGTATGGGCAATGCCAGCCTGAAAGGCGAAAACTGGAATTCACTGTTTTTGCCCGGGTCTGCGGGCTCTCTGCTGCTGCCTTACGGCTCGCTCACGGAAGATGAGCGCCGGATGTTGGAGCGCTACCTGGACAACGATCGTTACTGGCTGGCCCGTCAACTGGCGCGCATGGAGTTGAACGAGAACGATGTGGTGATTCTCGATACGCCTCCTGGGCGCACTGTTTATCTGGACCAGGCACTCAATGTGGCCGATCAGGTTTTGGTGATCACTACCGCAGACGCTGCGTGTTTCGTGACGCTGGATCAGATGGAGGCATTGTTGAGTGCGCCACTGGCCCGGGCTCAGTCATCGATATGCAGTTACGTGATCAATCAATTCGATGCTTGCCGTGCGTTCTCCCGGGATATGCATGAAGTGCTCAAGCGCCGTCTGGATGGGCAATTGCTGGGCGTGGTATCTCTGGATCATGCCATTGGCGAGGCGTTGGCCTACGGTCGCAATCCGTTTGTAGAGCCGGGATCGTCCCAGGCTTGCCAGGACTTGCTGATACTCAGTGACAGGCTCAAAACACAATTGAAGCCCGCCAACGTTGCAGAGCTCCACGCCTCGTGATCACCACCGCAGGCGAAGATACCGTGGCTATGGGACGCTCGCAGCGATGGGCGCAAGCGTTGTCCGATCGCCTCGACAGCTGGCCAAAACCGCTGCGCCGGGCGCTGACTGTCAGCGTTACCCTGATGTGCGGCCTGCTTGCTTTTTTTATCATTACGGTGCCGTTCGAGCTTTATTCTCAGAGCATCTTCGCGCTCGGCTGCTTCATCGCGGCGCTCGTATTGCGCAAAATTCCAGGACGCATGACCGTTCTGGTACTCATCGGACTGTCGTTAACCGCTTCATTGCGTTACCTGTACTGGAGGCTTACCTCTACACTCGGCTTCGAGGGCTGGGTCGATATGCTGTTCGGTTATGGCCTGGTCATGGCCGAGCTGTACGCAATGGTTGTATTGGTTTTCGGTTACCTGCAAACCGCGTGGCCGCTACGGCGTCAGCCAGTGTTGATGCGTGGTGCCCCCAGCGAATGGCCTGTGGTTGATGTGTTCATTCCGTCGTACAACGAAACCCTGGACATCGTAAAGGTCACGATTTTTGCCGCTCAGGCGATCGACTGGCCCAAGGACAAATTGCGTGTCCACGTACTGGACGATGGGCGCCGCGATGATTTTCGCGACTTCTGCGAGCAGATTGGCGTGGGTTACATCGTTCGCGACAACAACCGTCACGCCAAGGCCGGCAACCTGAACGAAGCCCTCAAGGTCACCAGTGGCGAATACATTGCCATTTTTGATGCAGACCATGTACCGACGCGCTCTTTCCTGCAGGTTTGCATCGGCTGGTTTCTCAAGGACCCGGAGCTGGCGATGCTGCAAACGCCGCACTTTTTTTTCTCGCCCGACCCTTTTGAGAAGAACCTCAACACCTTCCGTTCTGTGCCGAACGAAGGCGAGCTCTTCTACGGTCTGGTGCAGGATGGCAATGACTTGTGGAACGCGACGTTCTTCTGCGGGTCATGTGCGGTAATCCGTCGCGGGCCGCTGCTGGAAATCGGTGGCGTTGCTGTGGAAACCGTGACCGAAGATGCCCACACGGCCCTCAAGCTCAATCGAGCGGGCTACAACACGGCTTATCTGGCTATTCCCCAGGCCGCGGGTCTGGCTACGGAAAGCCTGTCGCGCCATATAAGTCAGCGCATTCGCTGGGCTCGCGGTATGGCGCAGATTTTTCGTACCGATAACCCGCTATTCGGCAAGGGGCTAAATCTCGGTCAGCGCCTGTGCTATCTGAACGCGATGCTGCACTTTTTCTATGGCTTGCCGCGCCTGGCCTTCCTGACGGCGCCACTGGCGTTCCTGTTTTTCGGCGCCGAGATCTTCCACGCCTCGGCGTTGATGATCAGCGCTTATGTGTTACCGCATATCTTCCACGCCAGTTTGACCAACTCCAGCATTCAGGGGCGTTTCCGTCACTCGTTCTGGAACGAAGTCTACGAGACGGTACTGGCTTGGTACATCATGGGCCCGGTGCTGATGGCGTTGGTCAATCCCAAGTTCGGTGGTTTCAACGTGACCGACAAGGGCGGGATCATCGATAAGAAATTCTTCGAGTGGAAGCTGGCACGTCCTTACATCATTCTGCTGGCGCTGAACATCGCTGGCCTGATCTTCGGTGTAGTGAAACTCATAGCGGGAGATGACGGCGCTGTGACCACGATCCTGATCAACCTTGCCTGGACGCTCTACAACATTGTCATCACCAGCGCTTCGGTGGCTGTTGCCAGTGAAACGCGACAGGTTCGTTCCGAACCCAGGGTGGCGGCAGTTCTACCTATGCGTATCACGCGCCCTGACGGTACGAGCATCGAAGGCGTTACACAGGATTTCTCGCAGAAAGGGCTGGGTTTCAAGCTGCCGGAAGGGGTAACCATTCCTACAGGTGAGCAGGTACAGATCACGCTTTTTCGCAATCAGCAGGCCAGCGTTTTTCCCGCAACTGTCGTGTTCAGTCGTGGCTCGCTATTGGGCGCCCAGTTCAATCGGTTGACGTTGCGTCAGCAAAGCGAACTGGTCCGGCTGACCTTTTCCCGCGCTGACACGTGGGCTTCGACTTGGGGCAGTGGTCAGGTTGACACGCCGCTGGTTGCATTGCGCGAGGTGAGCGCTATCGGTATGCAGGGTATTTACGAATTGTTCAAAGCCACGGTCAAGGAAGGTCGTATCTTGTTTCGCAATCGTCGCTCGGCTCCATCCCCCCTCGAAAACCTTATGGATAAGTGATGAATTCGAAGTATTTCGTTATCTGCAACCTACGTGGCACTTGGCGCTCTCTGATACTGCTGGCTTGCTCCTTATTGGCCTTGGGCGTCGGCGCAACGGCGTTTGCCGAGACTGCGCCCGGGGCGGGTGCTTCTACTGGCGCCAATAGCTATAGCCTGACCCTCAAGCAGCTGGGGCGGAACTATCCGATGAGCTTGCATGGGGTTGAGTCCACTGACAGCGTCAACTTCGATGTGCGTGCCGACTCAATCGTCACCGGCGCACACCTGACCCTGGAGTACACCTATTCGCCATCGTTGCTGGCTGATCTTTCGCAGATCAACGTCATAGTCAACGATGAAGTGGCTGCCAGCCTGCCTTTGCCCAAGGAAAACGCCGGGAAGATGCAAAAACAGGTGGTCGAGATTCCGGCGCACCTGATTACCGAGTTCAACCGTCTGAGCCTACAGTTCATCGGTCACTACACGATGAGTTGCGAAGACCCGCAGCATTCCAGCCTTTGGGCCAAGATCAGCAACGTCAGCCAGCTCGACATTCGGGTGTCGCCGCTCGCCCTGCCGAATGATCTCTCGATTCTGCCGCTACCGTTCTTTGACCGTCGAGATGCGCGGTCATTAAACCTGCCGTTCGTTTTCGGCGCGGCGCCTGACAATGGCACCCTGGAAGCCGCTGGCGCACTGTCGTCCTGGTTCGGCGCCCAAGCCAGCTACCGCGGTGCGGTGTTCTCCTCTCGACTCAACGAACTACCCGTCAGTGGCAACGCCGTGGTTATGTTGAGTGGCAATAGCCCTCAGCAACTGGGATCGCTGACCTTGCCTGCGCCGAAAGGGCCGACCCTGACGCTGATGACCAACCCCAACGATCCGAACGGCAAGCTATTGGTCGTCACCGGCCGTGATGCGGCAGAACTCAAACGTGCTGCGACCGCGCTGGTCCTGGGTAGCCAGACACTCTCGGGTAGCAGCGTGGTGATTGATCGTCTGGATACCCTGCAACCGCGCAAACCCTACGATGCCCCGAACTGGTTACCCAGCGATCGCCCGGTCAAGCTCGGCGAGTTGGTAGCCGCCAAGCAGTTGAATGTGTCTGGCTACAATCCTGGCGAGATCGCCGTTCCGCTGAACTTTCCGCCGGATTTGTTCAGCTGGCGCGACGCGGGTGCTCCGCTGGACTTGAAATACCGATATACACCACAGGAGAAGTCGACTAACTCCTCCTTCATTGTCAGCTTCAACGATGCGTTGATCAAAGCCCAGAACCTGCCCTCAGAAGACAAACTGGATAGCGGTGTACTGAGCGCGCTGAAAACCAATGACAGCCTCGCACGCGAAACCCGCGTGCTGTTGCCGCTCAATTCCGTGGCCCTGCAATCACGCCTGCAACTGCGCTACATGTTTGATTACATCAAACAGGGCGAATGCGGCGACATTATCATCGATAACATGCGCGGCAGCGTCGATCCGGAATCGACCCTGGACCTGAGTGGTTACGACCACTTCATGGCTATGCCGAATCTGGGTGTGTTCAAGGACTCGGGCTTCCCCTTCACCCGTATGGCTGATCTGTCGCAAACCGCTGTAGTGCTGCCGGACAACGCCGGCGCTGCCGAGTTGAGTGCATACCTCACCGTGCTGGGACGCTTTGGTCAATCCACCGGTTACCCGGCCACGGGCGTCGTGGTGACTCAAGCGGCACAGGTTTCTGCCGCAGCCGACAAGGATCTGCTGGTGTTCGCTTCCGGTGCCAATCAGCCCCTGCTCACGCAATGGGCCGATCAGTTGCCGGCCACCGACAATGACGGTCAGCAACGTTTCG
Organism: Pseudomonas sp.; assembly: GCA_026398835.1. GTDB lineage: Bacteria > Pseudomonadota > Gammaproteobacteria > Pseudomonadales > Pseudomonadaceae > Aquipseudomonas. The sequence continues at coordinate 79 of JAPLSD010000811.1, read as the reverse complement.
AGCTGTCCGACCTGCCGTTTCGACTGCGTGACTGGTTCAGTCCGGACGCCGAGGCGAACCAGCGCAAGACGCGTATCGC
>JAPLSD010000664.1 GCA_026398835.1 Pseudomonas sp. | reverse complement strand
TGCGCCTGGTTCAACTGTGGTGATCGTTGGTTGATCATTGTCGATGATGCCGCCGTTACCTGTCACGCCACCAACAACCAATGGCAGTGTTTCTGGGGATGCGGAATCGACGACGACATCATTGATCGTGGCAACGGTGACCGTGAAGCTGGTCACGCCACTTGGTACGATCAAATTGCCGCCAACTAAGGTCACGCCATTGCTGAACGTTGGTGTGGTGTTGTAATCACTACCGGCTGTCGCTGTGCCACCACCTAAACTGTAGGCGTAGGTGGAGACATTCGATGTCGCCGCTGTAGGCGTAGGTGGAGACATTCGATGTCGCCGCTGACAAACTGACCGTGTAAATCAGGTTGTTACCTTCGACCACATTGTCATCGCCGATGCCTGGAGTACCTGGCTCGACTGTGGTGATCGTTGGCTTGTCATTGTCGATGATGCCACCAGCACCCGTCACACCAGCGATGACCAATGGTAAGGTCTCTGGTGTCACTGACTCTAAGCTGGCATCGTCTATCGTTGCCACCGTCACCGTAAAGTTGGTAACGCCTGCTGGGACGATCAAATTGCCACCGACCAAGGTCACACCATTACTGAACGTCGGGGTGGCGTTGTAATCACTGCCCGATGTCGCTGTTCCACCACCCAACGCATACGCATAAGTCGAGGCGATGGTTGTTGGGCTGGACAAGGAGACGGTGTAGACCAAGTTCGTGCCTTCGACGACATTGTTGTCGCCTGTTCCTGGTGCGCCTGGTTCAACTGTGGTGATCGTTGGTTGATCATTGTCGATGATGCCGCCGTTACCTGTCACGCCACCAACAACTAATGGCAGTGTTTCTGGTGAGGCGGAATCGACGACGACATCATTGATCGTGGCGACGGTGACCGTGAAGCTGGTCACGCCACTTGGTACGATCAAATTACCACCAACTAAGGTGACACCATTACTGAACGTTGGCGTGGTGTTGTAATCACTGCCAGCGGTTGCCGTGCCGCCACCTAAGCTGTAGGCGTAGGTCGAGGTGTTCGATGTCGCCGCTGACAAACTGACCGTGTAAATCAAGTTATTACCTTCGACGACATTGTCATCACTG
>JAPLSD010000868.1 GCA_026398835.1 Pseudomonas sp. | reverse complement strand
GGTTGGCATCGAGGTGTCGTGACCGCTGGACATGATGCGGTTCTTGAGACGCTTGCCTCGGATCTGGAGCGGTTCGAAGAGGTGGGCAAACGCTTGGTTTGAAGTCGGCATGGTGCGGGTACTCCAGGCTAGCCGAAGCCGGAAAACAGGGTTTTCGGCGTTGTTGTTATTTTTCTATAGAAATTTACCTTTAGTAAAAAATCAACTTATTTTTTTAATATTGGTTTGTTTCCTGTGGCGAGGGGGCTTGTCGGAACGCTGCATCGCCCCGTTCGGCTGCGCAGCAGTCGTAGAACCATTGAGTGCGGTATGTCACGGGTCAGTGGACATGCGATTACCGGTTTTGGGATCGCTTGGGGGCTGATTGGGGTTCTTTGATTGTGTGTATATCCGTTTTTTGGTGACGGCTAGTAATGGTTCCGCCCTGACGGCGGGTCACTTGGAAAAGCCCCAAGTAACCAAGGGCTCTTGCCCCTTTCGTTCGGTGCCTCGCCTGGTCTCGGCATGCCCTCGCTCCGGTCCTGCTCCGTGGGCCCGCCGCGATCGGCCATCCATGGCCGTGCGCGGCTAACCCGGCATCCATGCCGGGTTGCCCACTGCGCAGAACCTCCACTCTTTTGCTTGAACTACATGACGCCGGAGTGTATTCTATCTCTCCGGATGGATTGATTTACAGCCGTCGAATGGTGCGGGACGAGCATATCCGTAAGGTGCGCACAGAGGCCGGGAAACTGGGGGGGCGCCCAAGCAAAACACAAAGCAAAGTGAAAGCAAAAATAACCCCTGCTTCTGCTGTTGCTGTTGCTTCTGCTGTTGCTTCTGCTGTTGCTCTGCTTTGGCTTTGGATCTGCCTGCCCCTTTCCCAGAGGCCGAACGCAGGCGTTGCGCAGGGGGCACCGCGGCATGGATGCCGAGGTAGCCGCCCCCGGCCATGGATGGCCGATGGCGGCGGGCCCCCGGAGCAATGCCGGAGTGAGGGTATGCCGAGCCTAGGCGAGGCACCGAATGGCGGGGCAGAAGCGCTTTGGTTACTTTCGCGCTTTTCGAAAGTGACCCGCCGTCAGGGCGGAACCCTAAGTGGCCGTTACCGCAGGAATGGATATGTACCCGATCCCATGTGGCCGTTACCGCAGAAACGGATATGTACCCCAACCCAATCCGACGACAAGCCCCCTCGCCACAATCTGCGCTGCTGTTGTACAGTCGTTCAGCTCGGCGCCTGCAAAAGGCCAGCCCAACGACCGATCCAAGGAGATTGACCACGATGACTCAGGAAGCCCGCTTTTCCCGAATGGAGCCGGAGTTGCGCAAGGCCAATCTGATCGAGGCCACGCTGGTGTGCCTCAAGCGTCACGGCTTCCAGGGCGCTTCGATCCGCAAGATATCGGCTGAGGCGGGGGTTTCGGTCGGGTTGATCAGTCATCACTACTCGGGCAAGGATGAACTGGTGGCCGAAGCCTACATGGCGATCACCGGTCGGGTCATGAGCCTGTTACGCGACGCCATGGAACAAGCCGCACCCAATGCCCGTGAACGCTTGTCGGCATTTTTTCGCGCATCGTTCTCGGCCGAGATGCTGGATCCGCAACTGCTGGATGCCTGGCTGGCGTTCTGGGGCGCGGTGAAGACTGCCGAAGCGATCAACCTCGCCCACGACCATTCCTACGGCGAATACCGCGCTGAATTGCGCAAGGTACTGATCGATCTGGCACAGGAAGAGGGCTGGGAAGACTTCGATGCTGACCTTGCCGCCATCGGCTTGAGCGCGCTGCTCGATGGCTTGTGGCTGGAGTCGGGACTCAACCCCGGCACGTTTACCCCGAATCAGGGCATCCAGATTTGCGAAGCTTGGGTCGACGGTTTGCAGGCGGGCGGTCGCCAGCGTTTCCGACTGCAGACGGAGGGCTGTTGATCGATCGTTCAGCAATGGATACTCTCTGCCGCTAATGCCGGAAAACTCTAATAAGAAATGCGCCCTTTGGGCAGGACAACAAGCGATGACTCCTCGGGTACTGATCGTCGACGACGATCCGCTGATTCGCGAACTCCTTCATGCTTACCTCTCACAGGAAGGTTACGAGGTGCACTGCGCCGAAACGGCGGAGCTGGCCGAAACCTTTCTGGCGACCCATGCTGTCGACTTGGTGATGCTGGACATCCGGCTTCCAGGCAAGGACGGTCTGACCCTCACCCGCGAACTGCGCGTGCGCTCGGAAGTCGGGATCATCCTGATTACTGGACGCAACGACGAAATCGACCGCATCGTCGGCCTTGAATGCGGCGCCGATGACTATGTGATCAAACCTCTCAATCCGCGTGAATTGGTGTCCCGGGCGAAAAACCTGGTGCGCCGGGTTCGCCATGCACAACTGCAGAAGCCTGCGACTGCACTGCCTCGCCAGCAGGTCAAACAGTTCGCGGCCTGGTCGCTGGACACCGACCGCCGGCGTTTGATCGATCATGCCGGTGGCGAAACCCTGCTGACTCACGGTGAGTATCAGTTGCTCAGTGTGTTTTTGCGCAACAGCGGGCATACCTTGAGTCGCGACCAGTTGATGGATCAGATCCGCAACCGTGAATGGGTGCCCAATGACCGCTCCATCGACGTCCTGGTCGGGCGCCTGCGGCGCAAGCTGCATGACGATCCCGCCGAGCCGCAATTGATCATTACCATCCATGGCGCCGGCTATTTGTTCACCGCCAGTGTGGCTGCCTGAACGGTATGTTGCGGTTGCTCTGCCTGTTATTGGCATTGGTGGGCGCTACGGCGACGGCGGCCGAGCGAATTCGTTATTGCGATTATCCGGTCTACCCGCCGATTTCCTGGAGCGATGGCAAACAGGTTCGGGGCCTGGCGCCCAGCGTGGTCAAAAACCTGTTTAGCCACCTGGGTTACGAGGTCGATATCGTCGTGCTGGGCAACTGGAAACGCTGCTTGCTGGACGCCGCCGAAGGCCGCGTCGACGTAGTCCTGGCTTACAGCACGGCGCAGCGCGAGCAGAGCATGCGCTTCTCGACGGTGCCGGTGTTGCGTGAAGAAGTCGCGGTGTTCGTCAATCGCAAACACCCGGTGAAGTTCGAACGGCTTGAAGACCTCGGCAACTATCGCGGCGGCCTGTTGTTCGGCGAAAGCTATGGGCTGGACTTCGATCGCTTCGTCGCTCAGCACGGCAATATCGAATGGGTGTCCGACAGTCGACAGAACTTCGGCAAACTGATTCGCGGCCGGATCGACTTCATCACCCAGGAGCGACGCACCGGGCAGCTGTTCGTTGAACACTTGCCGGGCGCTGCAGACATCGAGGCGTTACCCCATTCGTTGAGCGTGGACTATCTGCGGATCGCCGTGTCTCGCCGTTCTGCACTGGCCGAACGCATGCCCGATATCGACGCCGAATTGCAGCGGATGGTCGATGCTGGCGAGATCGAACGCTGGCTCAACGAAAGCGAAGCCATCTACCGAGACATGATCAACCTGCCGGCGGACGCGCAATGACACGCGCTAATCCTAATGGTCTGTTGCGGCGTTTGCTGCTGTTCATCCTGCTGTTCAGCCTGTGTTTCACCGTGCTGGCCAGCAGCGTGCAGCTGTATTTCGAGTACCGCCGTGAAATGCGCGATATCGACTCGCGCATGGAGTTGATTCGCGCCGGCTACCTGGCCAGCCTGGAGCGCAGCCTCTGGGATCTGAACCAGGAGCAGTTGAATGTGCAACTGCGCGGGTTGGTAGACTTTTCCGATGTGGCCCGCGTGCGCTTGAGCAGCCCTGACTTCGATCTGCTGCAAGGCGAAACGTCGCCCGTCGGACCGTTGCGCATCGAGCGTTTCGAGCTGACGTATCAACCACCGGACGGTTCGCAACGGCATCTGGGTGAGCTGGAAGTCAGTATCGATCTGGGCGCGGTGTATCACCGCTTGTACGCCACCGGCCTGACCAGCCTGTTGTGGATGAGCGTGTTCCTCTGCGGCCTGGCGGTGGCGCTGTCGGGATTGTTCTATCGCCTGGTGACCCGGCATTTGCAGGTCATGGCCGATTTTGCCCGGCGCATTGCTGCCGGTGACTGGCACGAGCCGTTGCGGCTGGACAAGAGCAGCCAAGGCAGCGAGGACGAAATCGATACCGTGGCCCATGCGCTGGATGACATGCGCCGAGCGATCCTCAGTGATATCGACCGCCGCGAAGTCGACCGTCTGGCACTGCAAGACAAACGCGACGAACTGCAGAAGATGGTCGAGCGGCGCACCGCCAGCCTGCTGCGTGCCAAGGACGATGCCGAAGCAGCCAACCTCGCCAAGTCGCGCTTCCTTGCCACCATGAGCCATGAGCTGCGCACACCGCTAAACGGCATTCTGGGCATGGCCGAACTGTTGCGCGGCGCCAGCCTCGACGAGCGCGACGGCAAACGCCTGGAGGCGTTGTACAAAGCCGGCGAAGGTTTGCTGACGATTCTCAACGAGGTGCTGTATTTCGCTCGATTGGAGGAAGGTGAAAGCCACCCGGAACTCGTCGACTTTTCCGTCAGGCAACTGATCGATGAGGTGCTGACGCTGCTTGAACCGCGAGGGCTGAGCAATGACACGCAACTGCATTGCCGGATTGATCCGCAGGTCGCCGATCGTTGCCATGGTGCCGAGCAGTTTTTGCGTCAGGTGTTGAGCAATCTATTGGCCAACGCCATCAAGTTCACCGAGGCCGGGCAGATCACCGTTGAGGTCGGGCTGCTGGCTGCCGGTGACCTGCTCACCGGACAGCGCCTGCGTTTCAGCGTGACCGACAACGGCATCGGCATTGCGGCAGCGGTGCAGGAAAAAATCTTCGAACGCTTCACCCAAGCCAGCGAAGACGTGGCTCAGCGTTATGGCGGCACCGGGCTCGGATTGGCCATCAGTAAACATCTGGTGGAGTTGCTCGGTGGGCGTATCGGCGTCGACAGCCAGGAAGGGCAGGGCAGTTGCTTCTGGTTCGAACTGACCCTGCAACCGGCCTCAGGTGCTGCGGATGTCACGGCTGTCAGCGTTCCGGGTAAGGCGCTGAACATTCTGGTGGTCGAAGATGTGGCGCTGAACCGCGAGGTGGTCAGCGGCTTGCTGGAGCGTGACGGGCATCAGGTCAGCCTCGCTGAAGACGCCGAACAAGCGCTGGTGCTCTGTCGTACACAATCCTTCGGGTTGATTCTGCTCGATGTGCACCTGCCGGGAATGAGCGGCGTCGAGCTCTGCACGTTGATCCGCGGCTCACCGGGGCCCAACCAACACAGCCGCATCTTCGCCCTGACCGCCAGCGTGCAGCCGGCCTTGGTTCGCAGCTATCTGGATGCCGGTATGCAGGGCATTCTCGCCAAACCGCTGAAGCTCGAAAGTCTGCGCCAGGCATTTGCCGGTGAATCGCCCGTATCTGAACCGGAGCCAGAAAACGAGTTGATGGACTGGCAGTTGCTGCACACCCATCGCACCTTGCTCGGCGAGCAAAAGCTTCTCGGCCTGCTGAATGTCTTGCGCGACTCGATTGCCCAGCACCGCACGGCGCTCACGGAAGCCATTGAAGCGGGTGACTGCACGGAAATCGCGCATCTGGCCCACCGTTTGGCCGGGAGCAGCGACTCACTGGGGTTCCGCGCCTTGGCCGATGTCTTGCGAGCCTTCGAGGAGGCCGCACTGATCAACGACGCTGTGGCAATACAAGCGCTGGTGCCGCAATTCCATGGGGTGTTGCAGCGTTCGCAAGGGGTGTTGGCGGACGTGTTGAACGCCTGAGGTACAAATTCGTTACGACTTTTTACATCTTTGATCTTTGCGTACAACGCGAACTTACATGGCTTTCCAATAATCGGGACAACCGCGCCGGACGCGGTCTTCGAAGCTTATTGGAGATAATAATAATGAACTGCCGTAAAGCTGATCTTTCACCGCGCGATGGCTTCCTGTCATCCGCCGCGCACCTCGCCCAGTGTTAAGAGGTGCTGTCATGAGCGAATCTATCGAACGTAAAGGCATACACCTGACCCGCGCCTTGAAAAGCCGGCATATTTTCATGTTGTCGCTGGGCGGGGTCATCGGCACCGGGCTGTTCATGGGCTCGGGTCTCACGATCAACCAGGGCGGGCCAGTGGGTGCGATTCTGGCGTACCTGGTGGCCGGCTTCCTGATGTATCTGGTGATGGTCTGCCTCGGCGAACTGTCGGTGGAGATGCCGGTTTCCGGCTCCTTCCAGACCCACGCCACCCAATACATCGGGCCTGCCACGGGCTTCATGATCGGCTGGGTTTACTGGATGAGCTGGGCGACCACGGTCGGTCTGGAATTCACCGCCGCAGGCATGTTGATGGTGCGCTGGTTCCCGAGCATCCCGATCTGGTACTGGTCGGCGCTATTTGTAGTGGTGTTGTTTGGTCTGAACGCCTTGGCGACCCGTGCTTTCGGTGAGGCGGAATACTGGTTCTCCGGCATCAAGGTGGCGGCGATCCTCGGTTTTATCATCGTTGGCGTGCTGGTGATTTTCGGCGCGATACCGCTGACCAGTGGCGCGCCGGCGCCGATGATGACCAACCTGATCGGTGACTCGCTGTTCCCCAACGGTCTCTCGGCGGTGTTCGCGGTGATGATGACTGTGGTGTACGCCTTCCAGGGCTGCGAAATCATGGGCGTTGCTGCTGGCGAAACCGACCAGCCGGAGAAGAGCATTCCTCGGGCTGTGCGTAACGTCGTATTCCGCGTGCTGATCTTCTACGTACTGGCGATTGTGGTGCTGTCGGCCATCGTGCCCTGGCAGCAGGCCGGTTTGATGGAAAGCCCGTTCGTGCAGGTGTTCGACATGGTCGGCATTCCTTACGCCGCCGACCTGATGAACTTCGTGATTCTGACCGCGATTTTGTCGGTCGGTAACTCGGGCCTGTACGCCTCGACGCGGATCCTTTGGGCCATGTCGAAAACCGGTATGGCGCCGAAAAGCCTCTCGCCATTGAGTTCTCGCGGCGTGCCGTTGCGCGCGCTGAGCATCACCTTGTGCTTTGCGTTGGTGTCGCTGATGACCAGCTTCGTCGCCGCCGACACTCTGTCTGGATCGTGATCGCTCTGGCGCAATACAAATTCCGTCGCGCCTACATCAAGGGCGGCGGCAAGCTCAGCGATCTGAAATACCGGGCGCCGTGGTTCCCGTTCCTGCCGCTGCTGTGCATTGCCTTGTGTTGCTCGCTGTTTGTATTCCTGGCCCTCGACGAGACACAACGTCCGTCGCTGTATTGGGGTTTTGGCTTTATCGCCATCTGCTACGGCACTTACTTCATGACCAATCGAAAACGTCAGGCTGCTCTGGCGCAGGCCCTTCCAACGGTTTAAGCCTGTAAACGAAAAACCAATGTAGGAGCGAGCTTGCTCGCGATGAGGGCGTAACATTCAACGGTGACGTTGACTGTCAGTCCGCTATCGCGAGCAAGCTCGCTCCTACATTTATTTCACCATCCCTCGATTTCTCTATCGCAAGCACCCTCCGTAGTCAGTTGTTCAAAGATGTAACAACTTTTCCGCAACTCATTCAGATCTTCATATTTTATTAATTTAAATCAATAACTTATTTATCGTATTGGGCTGTTACAGGCTGCCCGACAGCAGGATTGCCGCCTTACTGAACAGTCGTTTAGTATGGGTGCCATGGCGGTCCCACCTCATGCCAAACACAACAATTCGAGGACTCGTATGACTACTCAATCTTCTCTGCTCAGTCAGGTCGAAGCGGGCGTTGCCTGGATCACCCTCAACCGTGCACCGCAGCGCAATGCGCTGGACATCCCAACACTGAAAAGCCTTCACGCC
>JAPLSD010000121.1 GCA_026398835.1 Pseudomonas sp. | reverse complement strand
GACGGCGATGCGATTGCCACCTTCGAAGCCAAGCACCGCGCGAGCCAGCCGTGGTTGTTTCGCGACGCGTGATTGATTCGGAATTTGCGTAAGCAATGCCGGCCTTATCGCGAGCAAGCTCGATCCTACAGGGGATCTCGTAGGAGCGAGCTTGCTCGCGAGTAGGCAGTACAGACAACACAAGGCTCACCCCAAAAGGAAATCAGCATGACCAGCAACGCCCATAGCGAAGTGGTACAAAAGCAATTCGGTGAACAGGCCGCGGCCTATCTGAGCAGTGCCGTGCACGCTCAAGGCACCGAGTTCGCGCTGCTACAGGCCGAGCTGGCTGGTCGCTCCGATGCAAAAGTTCTCGATTTGGGTTGTGGCGCGGGACATGTCAGCTTCCATGTCGCTTCGTTGGTGAATGAGGTAGTGGCTTACGACCTGTCCCAGCAGATGCTCGACGTGGTGTCTGGTGCGGCGGTTGATCGTGGTTTGAACAACGTAACGACAGTGCTGGGCGCCGCTGAGCGTTTGCCGTTCGCCGATGGCGAATTCGATTTCGTCTTCAGCCGTTATTCGGCGCACCATTGGAGCGATCTTGGTCTGGCCCTGCGCGAAGTGCGGCGGGTGCTCAAGCCGGGTGGAGTGGCGGCGTTTATCGATGTGATGTCGCCGGGTAGCCCGTTGTTCGACACGTACCTGCAAAGCGTCGAAGTGCTGCGCGACACCAGCCATGTGCGCGATTATTCTGCCGGTGAGTGGTTGCGTCAGGTCAGCGAAGCGGGTTTGCATACCCGCAGCACCACGCGCCAGCGTCTGCGCCTGGAGTACACCTCCTGGGTCGAGCGTATGCGTACACCTCAGGCGTTGCGGGTGGCGATTCGTGAGTTGCAGCAGGCCATGGGCAATGAGGTGCGCGAGTATTTTGAGATTGAGGCCGATGGTTCGTTCAGTACTGATGTACTGGTGCTGATGGCTGAACGATAAGCGCCGAACGATAGAATTTTTCCGGGCATGCTTACGGGCATGCCGACTGATGACACGAGGAAAGCATGAGCAAGCAGATTCTGATTCTCCCAGGTGACGGTATTGGCCCGGAAATCATGGCCGAAGCAGTCAAGGTGCTGGAGCTGGCGAACGACAAGTACAGCCTGGGCTTCGAGCTGAGTCACGACGTGATCGGTGGCGCGGCCATCGACAAGCACGGCGTGCCTTTGGCTGATGAAACCCTGGCCCGCGCTCGCGCTGCCGATGCGGTGCTGCTCGGCGCTGTGGGTGGCCCGAAGTGGGACACCATCGAGCGTGACATCCGCCCAGAACGCGGTTTGCTGAAAATTCGTGCGCAACTGGGGCTGTTCGGCAATCTGCGTCCGGCAATTCTTTACCCGCAACTGGCCGAGGCATCGAGCCTCAAGCCGGAAATCGTTGCCGGTCTGGATATCCTGATCGTCCGCGAACTGACCGGTGGCATCTATTTCGGCGCGCCTCGTGGCACCCGCACACTGGAGAATGGCGAGCGTCAGGCCTACGACACACTGCCTTACAGCGAAAGCGAGATCCGTCGTATCGCCCGAGTCGGTTTCGACATGGCGCGAGTGCGCGGCAAAAAGCTTTGCTCGGTGGACAAGGCCAACGTACTCGCCTCCAGCCAGCTGTGGCGTGAAGTCGTCGAGCAAGTGGCCAAGGACTACCCGGATGTCGAGCTGAGCCACATGTACGTCGACAATGCCGCCATGCAGCTGGTGCGCGCGCCGAAGCAATTCGACGTCATCGTCACCGACAACCTGTTTGGTGACATTCTTTCCGACGAAGCGTCGATGCTCACTGGTTCCATCGGCATGCTGCCGTCGGCATCGCTGGATGCCAACAACAAGGGCATGTACGAGCCGTGCCACGGTTCGGCGCCGGACATCGCCGGGAAAGGCATTGCCAACCCGTTGGCGACCATTTTGTCGGTATCGATGATGCTGCGTTACAGCTTCAATTTGCAGGATGCCGCTGATGCCATCGAGAAAGCCGTAAGCCTGGTGCTGGATCAAGGTTTGCGTACCGGTGATATCTGGTCGGTGGGTTGTGCCAAAGTCGGTACGCAGGAAATGGGCGATGCAGTAGTCGCCGCGCTGCGGAATCTGTAATCTCTTGGGCCCCGCTTGCCGCTGATGTTGGCAAGCGCGCCCACTTTTTGTAAAAGGTGTAGTTGCGATGAAACGTGTAGGTCTGATCGGTTGGCGCGGTATGGTCGGTTCCGTGCTCATGCAGCGGATGCTGGAAGAGCAGGATTTCGATCTTATTGAGCCGGTGTTTTTCACCACTTCCAATGTCGGTGGCCAAGGCCCGTCCGTGGGCAAGGACATTGCCCCACTCAAGGACGCTTACAGCATTGAAGAGCTGAAAACCCTCGACGTGATTCTGACCTGCCAGGGTGGCGACTACACCAGCGAAGTCTTCCCGAAACTGCGCGAAGCCGGCTGGCAGGGTTACTGGATCGACGCTGCTTCCAGCTTGCGCATGCAGGATGACGCAGTGATCGTGCTCGATCCGGTGAACCGCAAGGTTATCGACCAGCAACTCGACGCCGGCACCAAGAACTACATCGGTGGCAACTGCACCGTCAGCCTGATGCTGATGGGCCTGGGCGGCCTGTTCGAAGCCGGTCTGGTGGAGTGGATGAGCGCCATGACCTATCAGGCGGCCTCCGGTGCCGGTGCGCAGAACATGCGTGAACTGATCAAGCAAATGGGCGCGACCCACGCCGCTGTCGCCGATGAACTGGCCAATCCGGCCAGCGCCATCCTCGACATCGACCGTAAAGTGGCCGAAGCCATGCGCAGCGACGCGTTCCCGACCGAGAACTTCGGTGTGCCATTGGCCGGCAGCCTGATCCCGTGGATCGACAAGGAACTGCCGAACGGTCAGAGCCGTGAAGAGTGGAAAGCTCAGGCCGAGACCAACAAGATCCTCGGCCGCTTCAAGAGCCCGATCCCGGTCGACGGCATCTGCGTGCGGATCGGCGCCATGCGCTGCCACAGCCAGGCGTTGACCATCAAGCTGAACAAAGACGTGCCGATCGCCGATATCGAAGGGCTGATCAGCCAGCACAATCCATGGGTCAAACTGGTGCCGAACCAGCGTGAAATCAGCATGCAGGAGCTGAGCCCAACCAAGGTCACCGGTACCCTGAATGTCCCGGTGGGCCGTCTGCGCAAGCTGAACATGGGGTCGCAGTTCCTCGGTGCCTTTACCGTTGGCGACCAACTGCTGTGGGGCGCGGCCGAACCGCTGCGTCGCATGTTGCGGATTCTGCTTGAGCGTTGATGGTTTGATGTTTTAAAAAAGCCCGCGTCTCGAAGGAGGAGCGGGTTTTTTATTGCTGTCAGCGGGGAAGGCTGCGTTGTCGCGCAGCCCGTCATCGCGGGCCAATTGCCTGCCCCGCAAACCCCCGGTAAAGTGCCGCTCCCCTGTTTCGCCTGAGGTAGCAACATGAGCCAGTCCTTTGATATTGCCGTGATCGGCGCCACCGGTACTGTCGGCGAAACCCTCGTCCAGATTCTCGAAGAGCGTGATTTTCCGGTTGCCAACTTGCACCTGCTGGCCAGCAGCGAGTCGGCCGGACATTCGGTGCCGTTTCGCGGCAAGAACATGCGGGTGCGTGAAGTCGACGAATTCGACTTCAGCAAGGTTCAATTGGTGTTCTTCGCTGCCGGCCCTGCGGTTACGCTGAGTTTTGCGCCGCGCGCTACAGCTGCCGGTTGTGCAGTGATCGATTTGTCCGGTGCCTTGCCTGCTGACCGGGCGCCGCAAGTCGTTCCGGAAGCCAATGGCCATGTGTTGGCCGGACTGAAGAAGCCAGTGCAGCTGAGCAGCCCAAGCGCATCAGCTACGGCGTTGGCAGTGGTGTTGGCACCGTTGCGTGGTTTGCTCGAGATTCAGCGCGTCAACGTGACGGCCAGCCTGGCAGTCTCCTCCCAGGGGCGCGAAGCTGTTAAAGAGCTGGCCCGGCAAACTGCCGAATTGCTCAACGTCCGCCCGTTGGAGCCACGATTTTTTGATCGGCAGATGGCCTTTAACCTGTTGGCTCAGGTCGGTACCCCTGATGCTCAAGGCCACACGATGTTGGAAAAACGCCTCGTCAGAGAGCTGCGCGAAGTACTGGCAGAGCCTTTGTTAAAGATTTCTGTCACTTGTATTCAAGCCCCGGTGTTTTTTGGCGATAGCTTTACCGTGACCTTGCAATCAGCGACCGATATCGACCTGGCAAAGGTCAACGCCGCACTGGATGCTGCTCCGGGTGTCGAGCTGGTCGAAGCGGGTGATTACCCGACCGCAGTAGGTGATGCGGTGGGGCAGGATGTGGTTTATGTCGGACGGGTTCGGACCGGTGTCGATGACCCGGCGGAACTTAATCTGTGGCTGACGTCAGATAACGTACGCAAAGGCGCGGCGCTCAACGCTGTGCAGTTGGCTGAATTGTTGATAAAAGACCTCCTGTAAAAGATACTTGGCAACAATTTGCAGAATGATTCTGGCTGGGCAGTATGCTTGGCCGATTGCTTGGGGGTGAGCCGCCGTCTGGGGCTTCCAAGGGCATGAATGAAATAATCGCGTGCAGCTTACGCTCAACATTGCGCGCAATGCCTTATGGCAGCGGCTACTACACCTTCTCGCCTGGCCGAGGAGTGTTCAAACAAAGGATGAGGCTATGGTTCAAGTTCGCAAACTGGTGTTAGCAATTGCGGCCGCCTCGGCGCTGTCCTCCGGTATGGCGCAGGCCCTTGGTCTCGGGGAATTGACCCTGAAGTCGACTCCGAACCAGCCGCTGGTGGCGGAAATCGAACTGCTTGATGTCAAGGATCTCACCGCTGGCGAAGTGGTGCCGAGCCTGGCCTCGCCAGAAGAGTTCGCCAAGGCGGGTGTCGATCGTCAGGCATTCCTCAACGACCTGACCTTCATCACGGTGCTCAATTCCAGTGGTAAAAGTGTCTTGCGCGTGACGTCGAGCAAGCCGCTTTCCGAACCGATGGTCAAATTCCTGGTGCAGGTGATGTGGCCTAATGGCCGTCTGCTGCGCGACTACAGTGTGCTGCTTGATCCCTCGAAGTTCTCTCCACAGACCGCTGATGCTGCTGCTCAACCGGCGCCAGCTCAAGCTGCTGCCGTTACTGCTCCGCTCACCGGGGCAAGCAAGCCTGCGCAGTACACGACTACACCACACGACACCCTTTGGGAGATCGCCGCGAAAGCCCGTAAAGGTGCTTCGGTCCAGCAGACCATGCTGGCCATTCAGGCGCTGAACCCGGAGGCCTTTATCGACGGCAATATCAATCGGCTGAAAACCGGTCAGGTACTGCGTTTGCCGGACCCTGAGCAAAGCACCAGGTTGCCGCAGCCCAAGGCCATTGCTGAAGTCGCCGCGCAGAACACTGCCTGGCGTCACGGCCGCCGCCTGGCCTCGCGACCGCAGCAACTGGATGCCACCAGGCGTGCGCGTGGCGATGCCGCGCCATCGCAGACGGCAGCCAAAGATAAATTGAGTCTGGTTTCCGCTGATGCTGGCAAAGCTCGCGGCAAAGGCGCTGCTGGTGACAGCAAGGTATTGAGCAACAAGCTTGCTGTTACTCAAGAAAGTCTCGACACGACCCGGCGCGACAATGCCGAGTTGAAAAGCCGCATGACAGATTTGCAGAGCCAGCTGGACAAGCTCCAGCGCTTGATCGAGTTGAAGAACAATCAGTTGGCCAAGTTACAAGCCGAAGGTGCGGGCGCTGCTCAGCCTTCGACGGCGATGCCGGCTGAGTTGGTCGCTAATGCTCAGACTGCGGTGACGCCAGCGGCAGACGCGGCGCCAGCATCGGCACCTGATGCAGCTACACCTGCTGCTGTACCTGCCGAGGCGCCGATTCAAGCGGCGACCCCGCCCGCAGAAGAGTCGAAATACAATGACCTGCTGACCAATCCCGTCCTGATGGGGTTGGTCGGTGGCGGCGCGATAGTGCTTTTGTTGCTGCTGCTGTTGCTGGCGCGTCGTCGCAAAGCTCAGCAAGAGGCCGAGAAGCATCTGCGCATGGCGCGTGCCTTGTCAGAGGAAACAGAGTTTTCTTCCGATCTGGATCTACCGGAAAGCAGCTTCGAAGGTCTTGAAGTTCTACCGCCGAGCGTCAAGCTCGCTCCAGCTCCAGCTCCAGCTCCAGCTCCCATTGCTCCCATTGCTCCCATTGCTCCCGTTGTGGTTGTGGCGCCTATTGCCGCACCATTGATAGCGCCTGCAGCTGAGCGTTCGGACGACGTTTTGGCACAAGCGCAATCGCATATCGAGCGCGGTGCGCTGAATCAGGCTGCTGACATTCTGGAAGTGGCCATCAAGCACGAGCCACAGCGCAGCGATCTGCGCTTGAAGCTGATGGAAGTCTATGGCGCGCAGGGCGACCGTGACGCATTTGTCGCTCAAGAGCGTCAGTTGGTCGCCAATGGCAAGAATTACTCTGAAGTCGAACAGCTGAAAAGCCGTTTCCCGACGATGGTTGCAGTGGCGGCGGTCGCAGGTCTCGGTGCAGCGGCAGTGGCAGCTGAGCTGGACGCCCAATACGTCAAGGACCTGCTGCGTGATGAGCCTGAGGCGCCCGCCGTGGCTCCGGTTGCAGCGGATGACGAGTTTGATACGGATTTTGATCTGAGTCTGGATGATCTGGAGACGGCTTCTGCGGTGGTGGCAGCGCCAGAGTCTCAGCCTGAGCCAGAACTTGAAGCCTTTCCGTTGGATGACGATTTGAGTTTTGAGTCGGTGTTGCAACAGCAGACCGAAGCGAAGGACAGTCTGGACGACCTGTCGGATTTTGACCTTGATCTCGGCGGCGACGTCTCAGACTCAATGCTGGCCGATGACGAGTTCCTGCTGAGTCTTGATGATGACCTGAAGGACCTGCCAGCAACTGAGGTGCCAACGGTTGCCAACGCGTCGATCGATGATCTGGAGCTGCCAGCGGATTTCGATCTGTCTCTGTCCGACGAAATGGATGCACACGTCGAGCCGGATGCGTTCGCCTCCGAGCTGGATGACGTCAATGCTGAGCTTGATCGTCTGTCGCAAAGCCTGGAACAGCCGCCTATTGCAGAACCGTTCGCTGAGCACCGTTTCACGGCTGAGGACGCAGCAGCGGCCACTGACGAGCCTGAGTTCGATTTCCTCTCGGGTACCGATGAGGTCGCGACCAAGCTGGACCTGGCTCAGGCTTACATCGACATGGGCGACAACGATGGTGCACGGGACATCCTCGATGAAGTGATCACAGAGGGCGATGAAGGCCAGAAAAGTGAAGCCAAGGAAATGCTGGCACGTATGGCCTGATAAAACACACCCGGTATAACGACAACGGCAGCCATTGAGGCTGCCGTTGTTGTTTCTGCTGCCACTAGACCCCTGGCACCCCATGCCAGGGCGTGAGTCAGGCCAGTAAGCCCTCATAAAACACCCCGGCGGGCGACAGTCAAAAAGCTGAAGCCTGAAACAAAAAATGGCGCGAACATGGCGTCTCGGTCTCGCGGCCTTATAATGGGCGTCTTTGCGTCAATCAGCAGGCTGTAAGTTCTTGGCAAATATAGATAACGCGGCCGCCGAAAGGGCGGCCGCAGGCTTTTCCAGAATCGCTTTGGGTGTTGAATACAAGGGTTCGCGTTATTGCGGCTGGCAGCGTCAGGCTTCCGGTGTTTTGACGGTGCAGGAAACCCTTGAAAATGCCTTGTCCAAAGTCGCCGATTCTCCGGTATCGCTGATGTGTGCCGGGCGCACCGACGCCGGTGTGCATGCCTGCGGGCAAGTGGTGCATTTCGATACCCAGGCCGAACGCTCGATGAAGGCCTGGGTCATGGGCGCCAACATCAAT
>JAPLSD010000642.1 GCA_026398835.1 Pseudomonas sp. | reverse complement strand
CATGGTGATGTCGGCGAAGGCGAACACCGTGCCAAGGTTCTCGATCGCGCCCCAGAAGATCAACACCAGTACCAGTGCGCGGTAGCCGATCAGTGCCTTGCGGTTGTCACCGATCAAGAAGCGCAGGTTGCTCTCGCCCAGGTAGTAGTTGTAGAGGATCGAGGTGAACACGAACAACGCCAGCGCGACGCTGATGAACATTCGGCCCCATTCACCGACTACCGCCGCCAGGGAGTTTTGGGTCAGGGCAATGCCGTCGCCTTCGAAACCCGGGGTGTAGAAGCCCGACAGCAGAATCAGCAAAGCAGTACAGGTGCAGATCACGAAGGTATCGAGGAACACGCTGAACGCCTGCACCACACCTTGCGCGACCGGGTGCTCGACCGAGGCCACCGCAGCGACGTTCGGCGCACTGCCCAAACCGGCTTCGTTGGCGAATACGCCACGCTTCACGCCCATGATAATGGCGCTGCCGACCAGGCCGCCGAAGGCTTGATCCAGACCGAAGGCGCTTTTGACGATGGTCATCAGCATGCTTCACCGGAACCAGCAGGTCAGCGACCTTGGCGATACGCTTGATCCCGCCGACGAATACCAGACCCAACAGCACCGCCAGGCCCAGCCCGGTGTAAGTGGTGTTCAGGCCGAAAGCGTTATTCAGCGAGTGGGTCACGGCATGTGATTGCAGGCCGTTGAAGGCGAAACCGAAGGTCACCAGCAACAGGAAGGCCATGATCACCTTCGGAGTCGCAGCGCTTGTAGAGCTGGCCGAGGGAGCATTCGAAGAAGCTGCTGGACATGCCGACCAGCGCGGTCACCCACATCCAGAACACCGCACCTGGGCCACCCAGGGTCACGGCGATGCCGACACCGGCGATGTTGCCCGCGCCCACTCGGCCGGCGAGGCTGAGCATCAGGGCCTGGAAGGAGCTGAGTTGACCGGCGCTGCTGCGCAGGCTGTCACGGAACACCGCGAACATGTGGAAGAAGTGGCGCAATTGAACGAAACGCGAGCGGATCGTGAAGTAGCTACCGAGCCCGACAATGAGCACGATCAGTACTTTCCCTGAGAGGAAGTCGTTAATGACTTCGAGCATGGAGTATTCCTCGCTGTTTTTTGTGTAGGCAAATGCTGGGCGGATCGAAACATCGCGTTACACCAGTTTGCGCGTGGCATAACAGGTGAGGCGAAGGTTCGTCCCGGTCCCATATCGCGGGTTGTTATTAGTTCGGGTTTCGCATGGGTGTAGGCCTCGTTACTGACGACCGCTCACGCGAAGAGGGGCGGCACTATACCTACGAGTGCGCCGTTCGTCTGCACGGTTGTGGTACCAGCTACGAAACAAAGGCCTTTTCTCTTGTAGGAGCACGGCTTGCCGGCGATGGCGATCTTGAGGGCGCTATCGCCGGCATGCCGAGCTCCTACAGAA
>JAPLSD010000088.1 GCA_026398835.1 Pseudomonas sp. | reverse complement strand
CGACAGGTCATGGAAGGCCAGCACCAACCACAGAACAAACGCCAGATGAGCCACACCCAGCGCAATCGGGACCAAATCCCACAGCGAATAGGCGAGGAGACGATACGCGGGACGAGCCATGCAGAACTTCCTGAGAAATTGTGTTCATGGCAGGGTCTGCAAAGGACGGACCAGATCCATGATCGTTCCCACGTGGGAATGATCGGCGTGCTAATTGAATTTGTAGCTGATCGCCGCCTGTACTTCGCCCTGGTTCACGCGGCCTTCTTGTTTGACGATGCTGCTGTCCGCCGCCGAGTTGGTCAGGTGAATCCAGCTGGCACTGGTCACCAGCGACCACTGCGCTGCCAGCGGGAACTCGAAGCTCTGGGTCAACGCCACATTCTGCAAGCCGCCACTGGCCTTGTACGGACGGAACTCCGAATCCCGGGCGTCTTTCTCAGAAACGCCAAAGAACGTCTGAGTCTGCCGGCCGTCGGCAAATTTCGCGGTCAGTTCGCTACTGCCAATGATCCCCAGCCCCAGTGGATAACCCACTTCCCCGCCCACACGACCGAGCACACCACCCTGGCCGCGATTAGCGCCCACGGTATGGCCGACGAAAGCGAAAATTCTCCAGAAATCAGCCGGACTGTACTGAACGAAGCCACCGGCCTCGCCCATGGCCGACACATTGTGCAGGCCCCGCAGCGTGCCATTGGAGTTGCGTCCCGGAATGTAGTTGATAAACGGCCCGGCACTAAAACCATTGCCTTTCAAGGCGCTCCAGGTCAAACCGTCGTCGGTGCTGAGGCTGACATCCCCCCAGTCCAGATCGAAGTAAGGCACCGGCACGGTTTCATAACGACTACCCGTGGGGTCATAGGGTTGATTGCTCATGCCGAGACCCGCCTCACCGGTAATTCCGGTCGCCTGGGCGGTGGCGCAAAACCCGCCAAGGCCCAGCAAGGCAGCGAATACAGCAGAGGTAATCCTGAACATAGAGCGATTCCTTAGCAGTGCAGGCGCGCATCAACTCCCAGGCCGATTTTCCTGCGCAAGCACTCATGTTGTTTGTAGCGACCTACAAAAATTGTAGCTCGACGGACACATTTCCCGCACAGCATACCTCAGAGCCCCAGCCTATAGGATCTGAAACAACTTGGCACAATCCCTGCTCTACCCCGTTGCAAGCGCAACAGCGCGCCCCTGCCCTATAGGTAATGCAGATGATTGACTGGCATATCGTGTGTGATTTCGACGGGACCATCACCCGCACCGACGTGATCGACAGCATCCTCCAACGTTTCGCCGACCCGAGCTGGGAAGCGATCGAGGACGAGTGGCTGAGCGGTGCTATCGGTTCGCGTGAATGCCTCAGCCGCCAGCTGTCGCTGGTCAAGGCAACACCCAACGAACTGCTCGGGTTCTTCGACAGCGTCGAAATCGATGCCGACTTCCCGGATTTTGTCGACCACGTGGTCGGTCTGGGCGCCTCCATCGAAGTGGTCAGTGACGGCATCGAGCAAGGCATCGCGCGGATTCTGGCGCGCAACTACGTCAGCCTCCTGCCGATCCTCGCCAACCGCCTGCGTCAGGTCGACCACAACAGCTGGCGCATCGACTTTCCGTATTCGAGCGACGCCTGCCGTGCGGCCTCCGGCAACTGCAAATGCAAATCCACGCCCAGCAGCAAACGCGTGCTGGTGATCGGTGACGGCCAATCCGACATGTGCGTGGCGTCCACCGCCGACTTCGTATTTGCCAAGGACCGTCTGGCCGAGCATTGCGAACGCAATGGCATCGCCTACGCCCGCTTCGACAGCTTCGCAGAACTTCCGGCCCTGCTGGCCAAACTGCCGGCCGGCAACGCTGCCAACGCCACCGCCTTCACACTTGAATCCTCTTCCGAAACACAGGAACTCTTCCACCATGTCTGATATCCGAATTGCTACCGCAGAAGACCAGGTTCTTCTGGATAAAGAAGCCAAGTACTGCTCCTACGGCGACACCGTTCACTACATCGATCCTCCGCGCATTTTCAGCCGCTGCGAAGGTTCCTACGTGTGGGACACCGAAGACCAGGCCTACCTTGACCTGCAAATGTGGTACTCGGCAGTCAACTTCGGTTACGCCAACCCGCGCCTGAACAACGCCCTGAAACAACAGATCGACACCCTGCCGCAAATCGCCAGCCAGTACCTGCACAAAGGCAAGATCGAGCTGTCGGAAATGATCGCAGTCGACGCCAAGAACAAATTCGGCCTCGACGGTCGCGTGCACTTCAACGTCGGCGGTTCGCAGTCCATCGAAGACTCGTTGAAAGTCGTGCGTAACGCCAGCAACGGCAAGAGCCTGATGTTCGCCTTCGAAGGCGGCTACCACGGCCGTACTCTGGGTGCATCGTCAATCACCTCGAGCTTCCGCTACCGTCGCCGCTACGGCCACTTCGGCGAGCGCGCCAACTTCATCCCGTTCCCGTACCACTTCCGCGGCCCGAAAGGCATGACCAAGGAAGAATACGGCAGCCACTGCGTGCAGCAGTTCGCCCGTCTGTTCGAAACCGAATACAACGGCGTTTGGGACCCAAAAACCAACCAGTGTGAATACGCAGCGTTCTACGTCGAGCCGATCCAGGGCACCGGCGGCTACGTGATCCCGCCGATGAACTTCTACAGCGAGCTCAAGCAGGTGCTGGATCAGCACGGCATCCTGATGGTTTCCGATGAAATCCAGATGGGTTTCTGGCGTACCGGCAAGCTGTGGTCGATCGAACACTTCGACGTTAAACCTGACGTGATCGTATTCGGTAAGGCGCTGACCAACGGCCTCAACCCGTTGGGCGGCATCTGGGCCCGTGAAGAGTTGATCAACCCGAAGATCTTCCCGCCAGGTTCGACTCACTCCACCTTCGCCTCCAACCCACTGGGTACTGCGGTAGGTCTGGAAATGTTCAAGATGACCAGCGAAGTCGACTACGGCGCGATGGTCATGGCCAAGGGCAAATACTTCCTGGCCGGCCTGCAAGAGCTGCAAAAACGTTTCCCGATCATCGGCGACGTCGACGGCCTGGGCCTGGCCCTGCGCTGCGAAATCTGTGGCCCGGACGGCTTCACTCCGGACAAGGCGACCCTGGACTACATGGTCGAGGAAGGCATGAAGGGCGACATGGTGGTTGACGGCCAGAAACTGGGCTTGATCCTCGACGTGGGCGGCTACTACAAAAACGTGATCACCCTGGCACCGTCGCTGGAAATCAGCTACCCGGAAATCGACCTGGGCCTGAAACTGCTCGAGCAGTTGCTGAATCGAGCCATGAAACGATGAACGAAACAGAGATCGATCTGGGCGAAGGTAGCACCGGTTTCGTTCTCGGCAGTGGCGAGGTCGCGGTGTTGTTGATCCACGGCCTGACCGGCACCCCGACGGAGTTACGTCGGGTTGCCATCGGCTTGGCCAAATCGGGTTGCACGGTGTACGTGCCAACCCTGGCCGGGCACTGCGGTGACAACACCGACCTGCAAGCCACTGGCTGGCAGGACTGGTACGAAGGTGTACGCAAGACATTCGTGGGCATACGCCAGCGGCACGAGCAGGTGTTCGTCGGCGGTCTGTCCATGGGCGCGGTCATGTCCATGTACGTCGCCTCCGAGCATCCGGGACAGGTCAGCGGCCTGCTCATGTATTCAACCACCCTGCGCTACGACGGCTGGAACATCCACAAGTTGGCGTTCCTGACCCCCTTGCTGATGAAGATTCCATTCGGCGTGAACATCTGCAGCTTCGAAGAAACGCCGCCCTATGGCATCAAGAACGAGCGTCTGCGGGCGATCGTCGAGCGCCAGATGAAGGACGGCGAAAGCAGCAATGCCGGGCTGTTGACCATGGAAGGCGTCACCGTGCGCGAATTGCACCGGATGAACGCCGTGGTCAAGAAGCGCATGCCATCGATCAAGACACCGGCCCTGGTGCTGCACTCCATCGAGGACGACATCACCAGCCGCTGGAACGCCGATTACGTCGAACGCAATCTCGGCGGCCCGGTCACCAAGATTCTGCTGGACAACTGCTATCACATGATCACGGTTGACCTGGAATACCGCCGCGTTGTGGATCTGAGCGCGGACTTTGTCCATCAGCTTTCCATGAAGCCGGGCGAGCGCGAAGAGTATCGACAGCTGGCGTAGCTTAAGGATTTGAAGTGATCACCGCCCGTGCCTATTCAACCATCGAGGCCATCGAACGCTGCGCCTGGAATGACTGCTTCCCCGGGGAACTGGAGGACTGGGATTACTATCGGGCCGTTGAACAGGCAGGTGTCGCCGACTTCCAGTGGCGCTACCTTGCGCTCTATGAAGGCAGCACGTTGATTGCCGCGGCGGCGGCGTTTACCACGCAGTACTCGCTCGACACCACGGTGCAGGGCATAGGCAAACGTATCACGCAGCGCTTGCGCCAATGGTTGCCGGGCGTGCTGGATATTCGCTTGTACGCCATGGGATCGCCAGTGACCGAGCAATGTCACGCAGGCACCGCCAGCCATATCACTGACGACCAACGTCCGGCGTTGCTGCGCCAGTTACTGACGTTGGCCCGCAACGACGCCGACCAGGCCGGAATCGGCCTGCTGGCCGTCAAGGATGCACCCAGCCACGATCGCCAATGGATTGAAGTCTGCCGCGAGGCCGGGCTGCAAACCATGCCCGGTTTACCGAGTGCGGTACTGCCGATCGCGTTCGGGTCACTCGATGCCTACCTCGGCACACTGGGCAAATCCACCCGCAAAGACTTACGCCGCAAACTTCGGGCGCAAGGCCCGCGAATCGAATGGCGACGCTCGGTCGACGATGTGTTGCCACAGATGATGCGCTTGTATGAAGCCACCCTGGCGCGCAGTGATCTGGAGTTCGAACGACTGTCAGCAGAGTACTTCACCAACATCCTCGAACACCTCGACCAACGCGCGGCATGCGTTCTGTATTGGGTGGGCGAGCAACTGGTGGCGTTCAATCTGCTGTTGCTGGATGAACATCGACTGATGGACAAATTTTTCGCCCACGACCTGGAACAGACCCGCGAGTACAACCTGTACTTCAGAAGCTGGCTGGCCAATGTCGACTACTGTATTCAACACAAAATCCCGCTATATGAGTGTGGCCAGTCTGGCTATGCCAGTAAGCTGCGGCTCGGCTGCAAGTTCGAAGGCAATACACTGTTTTTTCACCACCGTAATGCGCTGCTCAACGCTTTGCTCAAACTCGTGAAACTGTTTGTCCGACCGGATAAGTCCGACCCTGCCATGGCTGCTGCGATAAGCGAAACCTGATGAAACAAGACCGACGCCGTAAAGCCCTGCCCTTCGCCATCTCCCGCTGGAGTGTTCAACGCAAGCTGGTATTGGCGTTCTGGCTGGTCAGTGTGATCCCGACCATGATTGCCGCCGAACTCGCGGCCACCACGCTTTCGCAGATTTTCGATAGCAATGTGCGGATCTGGTTGCAGGAGTCGACCAAGATCGTCGAGGACGAAATCAGCGAGATTGTGCACGGCAACGCACGGATCGCACGTTTGTTCCTGCGTTTTACCCGGCCACCGACTGACCGCACGGCCGCCAGGCACGACAAAATGACCACCGAAATCGCCGATGCCATGGGCATCGATCTGGTGGCGCTGATTCGCCTCAGCGATAAGAAAATCGTCTTCAGCACGGCAGACGAAAACATCGTCGAACAAATCAGCACTGCTCCGAATGCGGTGCTGCAGACTATTCAGATGAATGGGATTTCGACCGGCACGGTGGTCTCGACCTTCCGCACCACGCTGGATGGCGTCGACTACCAGATGCTGATAGCGACCTATCTGGACAGCAGCTTCCTGACCAGCGTTGCCGACGTCCACTCGCTGGACCTGCGCCTGTACCTGGCCAAGGGCGATACTTTCTCCGAGATTTTCTCCAGCCAGCGCTCCGAGGATCGTCCGGCTCACATGCCTGAGAATATCGAAGAGGCACTGAAACAGACCAAGCAGCCCATCGAGCAGTTTACCAACAGCTACAGTGGGCTCTATCGGCCGATTCTCAATAACAACGGTGAGCTGCAAGGGGTTATTTTCAGCGGTTTGTTGCGCCACAACAGCCTGGTGGGCCTGGTCAACCAGACCAACCTGTTCCTGGCGATCTTCCTGCTGGGTTCGGCTCTGTCGCTATGCGTCGGCTGGCTCGTCTCGCAACGCCTGACCCAGCCATTGCGCAATCTCTCCAAAGGCGTACGAGCGGTCATCGACGGTGATTATCGCCAGCGGATACCGGTCACCGGCAGCGATGAACTGGCCGAACTGAGCAGCACCTTCAACCACATGACCGAACGCCTTGGCGAGTTGCAACACCTGGAATCGCAACTGCGCCGCCGCGATCGCTTGCACGCCCTCGGTGAAGTAGCCATGGGCCTGGCCCATGAAATCCGCAACCCGCTGGGCATCATCAAAACCGCGACCCAATTACTGCACCGTCGCGCCGATCTTCCCGAGACCGACAAACGCCACCTGGAATATGTGGTCAGCGAAGTCAGCCGAATCAACGACCTGATCACCGAATTCCTCGACTTTGCCAAGCCCAGCGCGCCCATGCGCTCCACCCAACTGGTGCGACCGCTGGTCGATGAGCTGATCGGGTTCTGCGCCCCGGAACTGGCAACTCACAATATCGACGCCCGGATCGAAGACAACGCGCCAGCCGCGACCATGTACGCCGACACCCGGCAGCTCAAACAGGCCTGCCTGAACCTGGTGCTCAATGCCATTGACGCAATGCCCGACGGCGGTCGCCTGACCCTGGGCATTGCCAGCGACAAGGAGTACACCGTCATCAGTGTTTCCGACACCGGTCAGGGCAT
>JAPLSD010000174.1 GCA_026398835.1 Pseudomonas sp. | reverse complement strand
GCATGGGGGCGGGCGCAGAAGTCATCCAGACTCAGGGCGCCGGGCATGCTGTCCGCACGCAGCAATTTCGGCAGGCTGCGGCGCAAGACTTTGCGTTTGGCATTGGCCGGCAGATCAGTGGTGTAGCTGACGCCAATCGAGATCTCGCCAGATGCCAGTAGCCCCGGCATTAATATGTAGTTGACCCGCCGCACCACGAGCACGATGCCCGGCGCTTCGGCGCGCAGGCGTTTGAGCAACATGGGCAGCAGGGCGAACTCGACATCGTCCGACAGACCGATACGGAACACAGCGGTGCTGGTCGCCGGGTCGAACTCCGAGGCGCGGCTCACCGCAGTGGAAATCGAATCCAGAGCGGGCGAGAGCAGGGCGAAGATTTCCACCGCCCGGGCTGAAGGTTCCATGCTGCGGCCGGTGCGCACAAACAACGGGTCGTCGAACAGCCCGCGCAGGCGTGACAACGCGGCGCTGATGGCCGGTTGGCCGAGGAACAGTTTTTCCGCAGCACGGGTCACGCTGCGTTCATGCATCAATGTTTCGAACACGATCAACAGGTTCAGGTCGACACGACGCAGGTCATTACGGTTCATCTTGTGTCCTGGCGGAATCAGCAAGGAGAGTCAGCAAACTTGACGAGTGTGGCCATATGAGAACAATGGCCGGCATGAATCTTACGGGGAAAGGCTGGTACTCTGCACCGGCTAATTCAGTTTTCCTACAACGCTGGTTCGGTTTTCTACGGAATTTGACGTCGTAGCAGGAGTTGCGGAATCAATGACAGGCATGTCGACTATTAATAGCCACTGATGGTCTTGGCTGGAAAGCCCAGATAGAGTTCATGGCATTAGAGGTTTCTTTGACGAGGTTTGCGATGTCCCGCACGATCCGTTTTCACAAGTTTGGTCCAGCCGAGGTGCTCAAATGCGAAGAGCATGCGGCAACGTTGCCTGCGCCGGGCGAAGTGCAGGTGCGTGTCGAAGCGATCGGCATCAGTTGGTACGACGTGCTCTGGCGTCAGAATCTGGCGTCGTCCCATGCTCGTCTGCCTTCGGGGCTTGGCCATGAAATGGCCGGCGTGGTGACGGCCGTCGGAGAAGGCATCGATGACCTGGTGGTGGGTGACAAGGTCGCCAGCTTCCCGGCAGCAAGCCCGAATGATTACCCGGTCTACGGCGAGCATATCGTTCTGCCACGCTCGGCGTTGACCCATTATCCCGACATACTCAGCCCGATCGAAGCCAGCGTGCATTACACACCGCTGCTGATCGCCTACTTTGCCTACGTCGATCTGGCGCGGGTCAAACCGGGTCAATTTGCCTTGGTGACCGATGCCAGCCACTGTGCCGGGCCATCCTTTGTGCAGCTGGGTAAAGCGCTGGGCGTGCGGGTTATTGCCGCGACCAAAACTGCAGATGAGCGTGATTACCTGCTGTCGCTCGGTGCCGAGAAGGTCATCGTTACCGAAGAACAGGATCTGCTGATGCAGATCAACAAGTACACCGACAATCGTGGCGTCGACGTGGTATTCGATGGCCTTGGCGGGCCGCAAATGTCGCTGCTCGGGGATGTGCTGGCGCCTCGCGGTAGCCTGGTGTTGTATGGCCTGCAAGGCGGCAACCAGACACCGTTCCCGGCGTGTGCGGCGTTCCAGAAGAACATTCAGTTCTTTGTGCATTGCATCGGTAACTTCACCGGTAAACCGGAGCTGGGCATCATTCAGGACCAGGTGGCGTTGCAACGAGCGTTGCGCGACATCAATCAGCTGACCGCCGATCGTGTTCTGCTGCCGCTCAAGACTCGGGTCTTCCCGTTCAATCAATTTGTCGAGGCCCACCGTTACATGGACGAATGCCCATGTCGCGAGCGGGTTGCCCTCCAGGTCGAGCCTGCTTGATCGTTTTCGCCAGGGTCAGTTTCAATGGGCTCTGGCGTTTTGGCCAACATGAATGCCCCCGCACTCACTAAACTTCGCTGACGTCGTTACTCTTTCTCTCTCCTGTTAGTTCTCACGCATCCAGTTATATTTATTGAGAGGTTCCTATTCTCATGTGCTGGAATAAACCGGTGTCCGTCGCTCATTCGGTCTGCGTGCTGTTGAACTTGAATGCCCGCAAGACCCGACACTCTAAGCGTTCAGCAACTGAACTGGTTTTTTGTTCGGATCTGTATCTTCCAATCGTTATATAAGCCTTGATAATTGGATGATCATTTTCATCTCAAGGAATGAGTCATGATTGAAGTTGATAGGTTGCTCAATCCCTGCGTTGTAATCCTTCATAGAACCCCTTCTGCGCTAAGCTGTGCGCGCCATTTTCGAGAAATGGGGGGTGTTCGATTAGTTGTGACCCGTACTGCATGTGTGCACCTTCTTTGTTTGGTGTACTCATTGTTTGTGGGAAGTTGTAGGAACAGTCCTAGGCTGTTTTCGTCTTGCGCGGGGTAGTTCTGATATTTCATCAGGGTGTTAATATTTGGTCACTGATGCCTGTGATGATGGGCGATATTAATTTTCCGGAAACAGCAGGTGGGGCAGGGCCCGCAATTGCCTGCTAAATACTGACTCTACATTTCAGGTGTGACGACGATGAGCGCTTTTCACGATCAAGCAATGAACTATGTTTATCAGCAAGTATTGCATCGCTTGCTGGGGCATTTCTCCCGGGCAGAACGGACGGCATTGCAACTTTTTATCCAGCGCCTCGTCATTGCTGCCGGAGGAATTGAGCGCATCGGTGAGTACAAGGTGCTGGTGGTCCATGCGGGCAGTAGAGACAGCAGCTATACGTTGGCGTTCTTGCGCGCCGCTCAGCTGAGCATCGCCAGCAGAGCTCCGGCGACGTTCAACCTGCGGATCGCTACCCCGCGCCATGCCTGGATGAGCCCGGCAGCCATGGACAATGTCCATCGCAGTTACGGTGCCTTGTTTGTCTATGACGATCCGCGGGTGGAGGTATTGATGCTCGATGAACGTAATGTTCTGCCCTTCGATCATCTGAAGCCAATCTCCCCAGTGGGACGTGAGCGTAATCGCCGAAACCTGCTGATGAGCGGCCACCTTTCACAGAGCAAAAAGCGCTCAGCGTTTCGCGATGACTTTCATCTATCGATGGGTGACTTCTATGGGGTGATCACTCGCTGGGACGGTGGCGTCGATACGCTGGTCAACAGCGACTCCCCCCGCGAGCAAAGACAGTACCTGTCTTGTTTCATAAGTGCCGCGCGCAGGATCGGGTTATCGGCGCAGGGAACCCGCTCACTCGATTTCGAGGACCTGTTCAGGACGCTGGACGAATTCGGGCAGGATTATTATCGCGAGCTCTGTGCTGACGATGACCAGGAAAACCTCGGCATCGCGGGTCAGGAAGCCCGCAGGCCGGTGTCATACGTTGGCCTGCATGATTTG
>JAPLSD010000396.1 GCA_026398835.1 Pseudomonas sp. | reverse complement strand
GCTCTCCCGCCACGGTGGGTCAGCCGTTCCGAAATGGCAGATTTTTCTGCGCATGACTGTCCACAATGACAGCGTCTTACAGGGGACTACACCTGATCCCCTCTTTTCTGTCGGGAATTCCTTACAGTCTGGAGGAAGTGTCCGCTACGGCCCGCCTTGAAAGGGTTGAGCGCTTTCCTCTACCGTAACTACCTGTCTCTTCTGTAACGGATAAGCCATGCTTTTGGCCCGCTCACGCTCCTTGTTCTTCATGGCGTTCATCGCAGGTGCTCTGGCCTTGGGCGCTTCGCTGTACCTGGAATATGCCGTCGGGCTCGAACCGTGCTCGCTGTGTATCGTGCAGCGGTTCTTTCTGATCGTGTTCACGGCCATTTGCCTGATTGCAGCCGTGCACGGGCCCAAACGTTCGGGTTGTTACGTGTATTGGTTATTGAGCGTGCTCAGTTGTCTGGGCGGAATGGTCACCGCATGGCGCCATGTGTTGCGCCAGAGTGCACCACCGGAACAGTGGTCGACGTGTTCGCCCAGCCTGGAGTACATGATTGGGAATATGTCTTGGCTATGTGCGTTGAAACAAACCTTCCAGGGGGCGGCGGATTGCGCACACGTTTCATGGACGCTGTTCGATATGAGCATCCCCGAATGGAGTCTGTTGTTCTTCGTCGGGATGTTGATCCTGGGCATTTTTCAGCTTCTGCACTTCCTGCGCTCCACATACCGGATGGCCGCCAGGTGACGGTCGTCGCTCTGAGATACGGTTCAGGATTAAACGCTTGTATGAACTTTATCTCCTGCGTACCTTGAAGCAGTTGTCGTGCGGGCATAATCTGGCCCGCACGTGTCATTGGAATTATGTTGTTCAGTGGCGTTCTGCTTGGCCGAATCTTGATCATTCAAGTCTTGCGGCGGGTGTAGAGCGGCACGACCCATAAGGGAAGAGAGACCATGCTCGAAAGTTGTCAGAATGCTCAGGAACGCTGGGGTGGAGTGCATCTGCTGATCGACCGTTGGTTGCAGGAGCGTCACGAACTGGTTCGGGCCTATGATGCTCTCGGCGCCGAGCCAGAAGCTCTGGGCGAGAACCGAAAACCGTTGCGCGAATTCTGCGGAATTCTGGTCGATTACGTTTCTGCCGGGCATTTCGAGATTTACGAACAGCTGACCGGTGAAGCCAAAGCGTTTGGTGACAAGCGTGGACTGGAGTTGGCCGAGACGATTTACCCGCGTATCGATGTGATCACCGAGAAGCTGTTGGCGTTCAACGATCTCTGTGACGCTGGAAAGTGCGTTGCGGAAAAATTCAAAGAGTTGGGCGGGCTGTTGCATGAGCGCTTCGAACTGGAAGATTGCCTGATCGAAGTGCTGCACACGGCTCACAAAGAAGAGGCTCCGGCTCAGGCCTGAGTATTCGCTTTCGCGAAAAAGATCATCGAAACGGTGCGCTATGCGCGCCGTTTTTCGTTGGTGCGCTATTGCTCAGCCAGTGGCGCCGAGCAATTCAATTTCGAAAACCAGCGGTGTGAAGGGCGCAATCAGGTCGCCTGCTCCGTCGGCACCGTATGCCTGGGCTGATGGAATGACCAGGCGCCACTTCGCGCCGGTGGGCATTTGCTGCAATGCGCTGCGCCATCCGTTGATCACGCTGTCGAGGCGAAACCACTGCGGTTGTTTGTTCTGATCGAACACCGTACCGTCGGGCAGGCGACCGATATAGCGAACCTGGACGCTGCCGTTGGGTCCCGC
The DNA here is from genome assembly GCA_026398835.1 of Pseudomonas sp. Classification (GTDB taxonomy): domain Bacteria; phylum Pseudomonadota; class Gammaproteobacteria; order Pseudomonadales; family Pseudomonadaceae; genus Aquipseudomonas. The sequence goes on along the minus strand of JAPLSD010000396.1, from coordinate 7,167 downwards.
CTTTGGACCGTTGCCAGGTGACAACTCGGTCAACAGAATTCCATCCGCCAACTCGCGAACGCCTGGCTTGGCTTTTTCATCTGTAAGAAAACGACGCTCCGTTTCGAGGGCAACTTCGCTTTGAGGTCGAGCCGATTTCTCTGTGACCTCTGCTTCGTGCTTGGCAAGGATCTGTTCAATCCGCTCGTCTTTGAGTGCCAGCGGCTTGCCTTGGTAGGCCTGTTGTAACCCGTCTACCAATGCTTGAATTTCAAGATCGGGAACCTCTTGACGCAGACGTTCGCCGAGGCTCGCGCCTAGACTGTAAGCGAGATCGTGAGCGTCATTTTCTTTGGTTTTTTCTGCGGCCTGGACCACGGAAAAAAATACGCACAACGATAAAAAAAGGTAACGCGACATGGGCACTCTCCGGCCTGAGATGCGAGGGATTATGCCAGCGTGAACGCGCTGACGGCGGAGCAACTTTCAAGGGGGTGAAGAACATTTTCAATTCGCTGCAACGTAGAGCATTCGATACTGTCAACATGCCCTAGCGGCGGTAGCAGCAGAGGTCTAGTATGAGCCGCAGACACTTCAGCCAGGAGGTAAACCATGTCGGCCAATAAGAAGCCTGTAAATACTCCGTTGCACTTACTCCAACAGCTCTCGGGCAGCCTGCTCGAACATTTGGAAAACGCTTGTTCCCAAGCCTTGGCTGATGCTGAAAAACTGCTCGCCAAGCTGGAAAAGCAACGTGGAAAAGCTCAGGAAAAACTGCACAACTCTCGTACCAAATTGCAGGATGCCGCGTCGGCCGGCAAGGCCAAGGCACAAGCTAAAGCCAAGGACGCAGTGAAGGAACTTGAAGACCTGCTTGATGCGCTCAAGGATCGTCAATCCGAAACCCGTGCCTACATTCTTCAACTCAAGCGCGATGCCCAGGAAAGCCTGAAACTGGCCCAAGGCGTTGGCCGTGTGAAAGAAGCTGTCGCCAAGGCGCTGACCCTTCGCTCCGCCAAGCCTGCCGCTGCCCCGGCGAAGAAGCCAGCGGCCAAACCGGTTGCAGCTAAAGCACCGGCCAAGGCACCTGTAAAAGCTGCAACCAAACCTGCCGCCAAGGCGCCAGCTACAGCTGCGAGCAAACCCGCTGCAAAACCTGCGGTGAAAAAACCGGTCGCTGCCAGCGCTGCCAAACCAGCGGCTAAATCGACTGCTGCGAAATCTGCCGCTGCCAAACCAGTAGCTACAAAAACTGCTGCCGCCAAACCCGCTGCCGCGAAAGCGACCGCTGCAAAACCAGCAGCCAAAACGGCTGCGGCGAAACCTGCGGCTGCCAAGCCTGCAGCAAAACCGGCTGCTGCTAAAACCGCCGCTGCCAAACCGGCCGCCAAGCCTGCCGCAGCCAAACCAGTCGCTGCTAAAGCGCCTGCCAAAGCGGCGGTAAAAGCAGCGGCTAAACCCGCTGCAGCGAAACCTGCATCCGCAGCCAAACCAACTGCTGCAAAAGCAGCCGCCAAACCTGCTGCAAAACCAGCAGTGAAAAAGCCGGTCGCCGCCGCTAAACCAGCAACGGCTCCAGCTGTGGCCAAGCCAGCGACTCCAGCACCCGCTCCTGTCGCATCGCCAGCCCCAACCGCGAGCACTCCAGCAGCCACTCCTGCGGCAGCGCAACTAGCCTCCGCCAGTACCACCCCAACCAGCGCTTCTTAAGCCACGGTTGCCGCGACGCGCAGATTATTCAGCGCGTCGCGGTTCAGGTTGGCGGCTTGCGCCGCCAATCCTTCCAGCCAGGCTGGTAAATCCTTCGCTTCATTCTCAGACCAATCTCGCGCCGTCGTCTCCAGACGCAACAACAGTTGCCGCTCCGCTTCGAGCTCCAGTGCTTTGACTTGTTCGCGCAAAATATTCAATTCCACATCCTGAAGGGCCGGCGCTCGCCATTGCGTACGCAATTGCCGGAGTGGTTGCACGACATCGTCATGCCAAGGTCCGGCCAGCTGATGCAGTTGCTTCAAGCGTTGTGCATTGCACATCACACCACGCTGACCAAGCCAGACCGCGCACAGCAGCAGGCAGACATTGGCGCCCGCCGCTTGCAATTCCAGGCATGCGCCTTCGACGCCGGGCAGGGCGTAGGTGGTGAGGGTGGAGCTCCACAGGTCAGAGGACATATTCCTACTCGCGCCAGTTGCGAGCGAAGCTGGTAGACTCCGCCGCCATTATGATTCGACTTCAAAGCCTAACATTACAGCGTGGTCCGCAACGTCTTCTAGAAGACGCCGAGCTGACCCTGCACGCCGGCCATAAAGCCGGCTTGATCGGTGCCAATGGCGCCGGTAAATCCAGCCTGTTCGCATTGCTTCAGGGTGAACTGACCCCTGATTCAGGCGACTGCTTCCTGCCGGCGGACTGGCGTATCGCCCATATGCGCCAGGAGGTCGATACCCTTGAACGGGTGGCGGTCGACTACGTGCTCGATGGCGACCTGCGCTTGCGACAGGTGCAGCGAGAGCTGGCGGACGCCGAAGCGGCCCATGACGGTGCCGCTCAGGCGCGCCTGCATGCTGAACTGGACAGCGCCGACGGTTACACCGCGGACGCCCGGGCGCGCAAGCTGCTCGCAGGTCTTGGGTTCACCAACGAGCAGATGGATCGCCAGGTCGGCGATTTCTCCGGTGGTTGGCGGATGCGCCTGAACCTGGCGCAGGCACTGATGTGTCCGTCGGACCTCCTGCTGCTCGACGAACCGACCAACCACTTGGACCTCGACGCCATTCTGTGGCTCGAAGACTGGCTAAAAAGCTACCCCGGCACGTTACTGCTGATCTCCCACGACCGGGACTTCCTCGATGCCGTGGTCGACCATGTGGCTCACGTTGATCAGCGCAAGATCACCCTCTATCGCGGTGGTTACAGCGCTTTCGAACGTGCCCGTGCCGAACGTCTGGCTCAGCAGCAGCAAGCCTACGAGAAGCAGCAGGCGCAGCGTGCGCACATGGAAAGCTACATCGCGCGATTCAAGGCCCAGGCCACCAAGGCTCGTCAGGCCCAGAGCCGGATCAAGGCCCTGGAGCGCATGGAAGAGTTGTCCGCGGCCCACGTTGATTCACCCTTCGATTTCGTTTTCCGCGAGTCGGTGAAAATCTCCAGCCCGTTGCTCGATCTCTCCGACGCCCGTTTGGGGTACGGCGAGAAGACCGTGCTGGAAAAGGTCAAACTGCAGCTGACCCCTGGCGCCCGGATCGGCCTGCTCGGCCCTAACGGCGCGGGCAAGTCGACACTGATCAAAAACCTTTCCGGTGAATTGGAACCTTTGGCTGGCCGTCTGGTACGCGGCGAGAACCTGGTGGTGGGCTACTTTGCTCAGCATCAGCTGGACTCGCTCGACTCCAAGGCCAGCCCACTGCTGCATATGCAGCGGCTGGCACCGACCGAGCGTGAGCAGACGCTGCGCGACTTCCTCGGCGGTTTCGACTTCCGCGGTGCGCGCATCGATGAGCCGGTGCTGAATTTCTCCGGCGGCGAGAAGGCCCGTCTGGCGCTGGCGTTGATCGCCTGGGGCCGGCCTAACCTGTTGCTGCTAGACGAACCGACCAACCACCTCGACCTGGAAATGCGCCTGGCACTGACCATGGCCTTGCAGGAGTTCAGTGGTGCGGTACTGGTGGTCTCCCACGATCGGCATTTGCTGAAAAGCACCACCGATGAGTTCCTGTTGGTTGCCGACGGCAAGGTTCAGGAGTTCGACGGTGACCTGGAAGACTACGCTCGCTGGCTGGTTGACTATCGTCTGCGCAATGCGCCGGTCAACAACACACCAGTCAATGCCGACAAAACCGACAAGAAAGCCCAGCGTCAGGCCGCCGCCGCGTTGCGTCAGCAATTGGCGCCGCACAAACGCGAAGCCGACAAGCTCGAAGCCGAGCTGGGCAAGCTTCACGAAAAACTCGCCAGGATCGAAACCAGTCTGGGCGATAGTGCGGTCTACGAGGCCTCGCGCAAGGACGAGCTGCGCGAACTGCTGGCTGAACAGGCCAAGCTGAAGGTTCGTGAAGCCGAGCTGGAAGAGACCTGGATGGAAGCGTTGGAACTGTTGGAAAGCATGCAGGCGGAGCTGGAGGCGCTGTCCTGATGGACGCGCTCAAGCTGCCGTGCCAGCGAAAAGTTGCCGGGTAGCTGAAAACGCTGGTCGGCAGGGCGCCCGTCCTACAAAAAAATCGGTAGTCATTCGCCAGAAGGCGCATTAGCTTAGACACCTATAACGAGTCTGAGTGAGGTGTGCGATGGTGCTTGAAACATGGCTGGCGTTTTTTGCCGCCTGCTGGGTGATCAGTCTTTCTCCTGGTGCCGGCGCCATTGCGTCGATGTCCTGTGGTTTGCAATACGGCTTCTGGCGCGGCTACTGGAACGCCTTGGGCCTGCAATTAGGCCTGGCGATGCAGATTGCGATTGTCGCGGCCGGCGTTGGCGCAATCCTCGCGGCTTCGGCTACAGCCTTCTACGCGATCAAATGGTTTGGTGTGTTCTATCTGGTTTACCTGGCGGTCAAGCAATGGCGCGCCTTGCCGAGCGATATGAGTGACGACGCAGCGATTCGGCCGATCGGCAAACCGCTGGCGTTGGTATTCCGTGGCTTTCTGGTAAATATCAGCAACCCCAAGGCACTGGTGTTCATGCTCGCGGTATTACCGCAGTTCATCGACCCGCACGCGCCGCTGGTGGCGCAGTACCTGATCCTCGGTGTGACCATGATCATTGTCGATTTGATCGTGATGGCCGGTTACACCGGTCTTGCTTCAAAGGTGCTGCGTTTATTGCGCACACCCAAACAGCAGCGCCGCATGAACCGCACGTTTGCCGGTTTGTTTATCGGCGCAGCCGGGTTGCTGGCAACCATCCGCCGCGCAGCGGTTTAAACTCCCGCCCACAAAAAAGGCGACCTCAAAAGGTCGCCTTTTTCGTTTATGGGCTTGATCGTTCCCACGCAGAGCGTAGGGAACGATCGATGATGGGGCTTAGCGCAGAATGACTGGCGCCGTATCCCTCGGCAGGTTGTTGCGCAGCGCAGCTGGCCCCGGCTGCTCGTCACCGGCGCCGCCGAGTTGTTCGCTCAACTGACGGGCCACATCTTCGCCCAGCGACCTGGACACTTCGCGAACCACCCGAGGGCGGTTCAGCGAGACTTTGACGTCCTGGCTGTTCACCAGTTTGGTGTCTTGCCCATCGCCCATGGCGGTAAACGCCGAGGTGATTTCGAAGGTCCGGGTGTTGATCAGGCTAAAGTCGGCGACCAGGCTCAGGCCGAGAATCGCCGAATAGCTGTCGGTATTGGCCAACGCGGTGATGTCGCGGGTGAAGTCGATATCCGACAGGGTGCCGAACAACACGTAGTCGGCACCCTTGTAGTGACCGGCCTTGATCCGCTTGATCACATCAAAGACGTCTTCCCTGGACTTGGCAGTGTAGGGCGTGCCTTGCACCAGTTGGAACATCCCGGACTTGAGAATCTCGCCCTTGATGTCGCCGCTGAATTTGTGCAACTCGCCTTGCTCGATGTAGCTGCTGCTGGACTCGATCTCGTTATAGCTCGATGAGCCGCTGGCGTGATAGATGCCCGCCTGGTAGTTGCTTTGCGCCGAAACGATGTGGATGTACTCCTCCACACGTTCCTGATACGCGAGGTCGGTGACCGCGATTTTCGGGGCCGCCTGAGCGCCAAACGCGCAGGCCAGGCCAATGATGCCAATCCATGCACGCATTGCTTAACGCTCCGTGGTTTTGCGGATCTCTTTCTCGTCCATCCACTCGGCCAGACCGCTTTCGACGTCGATCAATTGCAGACTGAATTTGTAGAAGACGTCTTTGTAATCGCTGCTGCGCTTAACGATCGAGCTGATCGAACCTTCAAGACGGTATTTGGCGGCGATCATATTGCCGGTCTTGGCCACAGTCCCTTTCTTGTACAGACCGCTCTGGTTTTGCAATTTGAGCTGGTCAACCTGGCTCTGCATGACGGTGTTGTCGCTGGCGAAGCGGGCGGTGCCGGACTTCATCAGCTGAGTCTTGATGCTGGTGGTGATTTCGCGGGTATCGATGTACTCGCTGGTCTTGTTCTTCACGTCGTAAACCTGCACCACCGGACGACCCTGCAGGATGCCGGACTGGGCCAGGGAGCGGGTCATGGTTTCAGCGATCATCTGCAGGTCGGTGGAGCCGAACTCGTTGGTCACCAGTTCCACAGCCTTGCTATCGCCGTAAGCGATGTTTTTACCGCCCAGAACTGGCGAATTGTTAGCGCAGCCGCTGGCCAGAAGGGCAACCACGGCGAGGAGCGAAAAGCGTGCAAACATGGGAATACTCTCTAGAACTGAACGAAACGGGTGGATGACTTAAGGCGTTTTGATTTCCAGACGGAAATCCACGGCGTTTGCCAAAGGGGCAATGGCCGGCAGGAAACTGGTTTGCGTGCCGTACAGGGTCAGGCTTTTCCAGGTTTCTTCTTCGCCGACCGGGAAGCCTTCCGGGCCCAGCCAGGCAAAGCGGTAGTACATGGTCTTGTTGTTGAAGCTGGTGTTGCTCAGCTGAACGTTAACGGTCAGGAAACCGTTTTCGCGGGCGACACGCATGGCACCGACCACGATGTTGTTCAGTTTGCCCATGCTCACGACTTTGCTCGCCGCGCTGCCGGGCTCCGCAGGCGGTGGGGTAGCGCAACCGGCCAAGAGGGCCAGTGCGACGACAGCAATGATGTTGAAGCGCATGAAAGAGTCTCTGCTTAAGGTTGTTGAAGGCTAGCCACGGCCTGGGAATGGGCTCTTGGCGTCACATGGGCGGCGATGCCACTGGTGAACACTTGATTGCCTACCACGCGCAGGGTGATGACTTGAAAGCGTTGATCGACTTTGACCGTCACCTGAGAACCGCCCAGGGCATTGGGCAAACTCACCTGGTGCTCGCCTTGCTTGAGGCGCAGGCGTACGACTTGAGTCGCGTCAGGCAGAGTGCGCCAGGTACGGGTGTCAGCACCCTCCATCACGGTTGACGTGATGCCCAAGGCCAGACCGGCCAGCGGGTTGACGTCGTTCAACTGTTTTTGCGCAACGCCGCGGGTAATGGCGCGCACGGTGGTGCGCAGAATGATCCCTGGCATGTCGTCACGCAGGGCGCGTCGGGACATGGCGGTGGTGC
>JAPLSD010000161.1 GCA_026398835.1 Pseudomonas sp. | reverse complement strand
TTAGCCTCGCGGGGCTCAAAGGCAAGCAGGTGGTGATCTACTTCTATCCGAAGGACAGCACGCCTGGTTGCACAACCGAGGGCCAGGGCTTTCGTGATCAATACGCGGAGTTCAAGGCCGCCAACACCGAAGTGTTCGGCGTATCTCGCGACAGCCTGAAGTCCCACGAGAACTTCAAGTGCAAGCAAGAGTTCCCGTTCGAGCTGATCAGCGACAAGGACGAAGCCGTCTGTCAGCTGTTCGATGTGATCAAGCTGAAGAAGCTCTATGGCAAGGAATACATGGGCGTAGATCGCAGCACGTTCCTGATTGATAAAGACGGTGTTCTGCGCCAGGAATGGCGTGGCGTGAAAGTACCCGGCCATGTGGATGCGGTGCTGGCTGCAGCTCAGGCCCTGAACAAGGCCTGAAATCTGATTCCTGTAGGAGCGGGCAAGCCCGCTCCTACAGGAGCCTACCCCTGACAACCGAATCTACAACAACGGCGCCACAATCGGCTCCTTGCGCGGCCAGGCATCCAGCACCGCTTTGAACAGGGTAGCCAGTGGAATCGCGAAGAAAATCCCCCAGAAACCCCATAGCCCACCAAACAACAGCACCGCACAGATAATTGCCACCGGATGCAGGTTGACCGCTTCCGAGAACAGCAGCGGGACCAGCACGTTGCCGTCCAGCGTCTGAATGATCCCGTAAACCGCCATCAGATAGATGAACTGATCACTCCAGCCCCACTGAAACAGCGCAATCAGCATCACCGGCACGGTCACCACCACCGCCCCGACGTAGGGCACTACGACCGACACCCCGACCAACAGCGCAAGCAGTGCCGCGTAGTTCAGACCCAGCGTCACAAAAGCAATGTAAGTAACGCCACCACAGATGAAGATCTCGATGACCTTGCCGCGAATGTAATTGGCGATCTGGCGGTTCATTTCCTCAGCAACCCGAGTGATCAACGCTCGCTCGCGGGGCAGATAGCCTCGGACCCATTGCCCGATCATTTCCCGGTCCTTGAGGAAGAAAAATACCAGAATCGGTACCAGAACCAGATAGATCATGATGTTGACCAGCAGCGGCAAACTGGACAGCGAGAACGTCAGCGCCCATTGGCCGAACTTGCCGATTTCACCGCGCGCCACTTCGATGGCCTGCAATACCTGCTCATCGGACACCAGGTGCGGATAACGCTCCGGCAGCAGCAACAGCAGTGATTGCCACTTGGCGAGCATGCCCGGCAACTCGTTGAACAAGGTGATCAACTGATGCCAAAGCAACGGCACCACCACCACGATGAACACCAGCAGCACGCCCATGAACAAGGCGAACACCAGGCCCACCGCAGCCGCGCCGGGCAAGCGCAGGCGTTCAAGGATGACAACCAGCCCTTGCATCAGATAGGCCAGCACCATGCCCGCCAACACCGGCGCCAGCATTCCGCCCAGGGTCAGCACCGCGGTGAAGGCCAGGAACAAGAGAACGGCCAGCACCACGGCCTCCTCATCGGAGAAATAGCGCTGAATCCAGTCGCGTAACACCTTGAACATCAATAATCCTTAAAAATAGGCACTGCAGATTTCAGGCTTTGCGCAGCCAATAGCGATAGACACCCGCTTCATCCTCCTCGCGAAGCAGCGTATGACCGGCCAAACGGGCAAAGGTGCGAAAATCCCGCTGAGAGCCGGCGTCGGTAGCGATCACCTTGAGTACCGCACCGCTGGGCAGGCGATTGAGTTCCAGCTTGGCCTTGAGCAATGGCAGCGGGCAGTTCAAACCACTGGCATCCAGTTCGGCGTCGTACTCTACAGCGTCGGTCATTGCTTCACTCCGGGCGGGTATTAGGGCCGCTTAGAATACCCCGCAAGCAGTGTGAGAACGTAGCGAGCGAAGGAAAGACAAGGCGAAAACAGGCGAGGACGCGGAGTTTACGTGTTTGTAAATGAGCAGTCCGAGCCTGTTTTCAACGCAGTATTTCCGAGCGGAGTAGTTTTCACACTGCTTGTCTGGTCCCAAGCCAAGTGTCCGGCTACAGTAAGCTCTTTGTCGACTAAGGCTTTGTGCATGACTTTTTTGCGCCCTACCCTGCTGACGCTCGCTTGCCTGCTCGCCTCACCGGGCTTCGCCGACGACCTGCCGTCACTCGGCGACGCCAGTTCTGCCATCGTCTCACCGCAACAGGAACACCAATTGGGTCGGGCCTGGCTGGCGCTATTGCGCAGTCAGGTATTACAACTCAACGACCCGCAACTCAAGGATTACGTCGAAACCAGCGTCTATAAACTGGTGGAGACCAGCCAGGTCAATGACCGGCGCCTCGAGTTCATCCTGATCAACAGCCCGCAACTCAACGCCTTCGCGGCACCGGGCGGGATTGTCGGTGTGAACGGAGGGCTCTTTCTCAATGCCCAGACCGAAAGCGAATATGCCTCGGTACTGGCCCACGAACTGGCTCACTTGTCGCAACGCCACTTCGCTCGCGGCGTAGAAGCCCAGCAACGCATGCAAGTGCCAATGATGGCCGCCCTGCTGACCGGGATCGTGATCGCCGCTGCTGGCGGCGGTGACGCCGGGATTGCGGCCATCGCCGGGACCCAGGCTGCAGCGATGCAGGAACAACGACGCTTCTCGCGCCAGAACGAGCAGGAAGCCGACCGCATCGGCATTCTCAACCTGGAAAAAGCCGGTTACGACCCGCGCGCCATGCCGACCATGTTCGAACGGCTGATGCGCCAGTACCGCTTCGATGCCAAACCACCGGAGTTCCTGCTGACTCACCCCGTCACTGAATCGCGGATCGCCGACACTCGCAACCGCGCCGAACAATCCAAGCAGGGAGGCATCGAAGACAGCGTGCGCTATCAGCTGATCCGCGCGCGGGTTCAACTGATCTACGAAGAAACCCCAGGCCTTGGCGCCAAACGTTTCCGCGCCCAACTCGATGAAAACCCGAAAAATGATGTGGCCCGCTATGGTTTGGCGATCGCACAGGTCAAAGGCGGTCAGCTGAATGAAGCTCGAGAGAACCTCAAACAACTGCTGGCCAAGTCACCGAACGACATCACCTATAACCTGGCCCAGGTTGACCTGGACATTACCAGTAACCGCCTACCGGATGCTCAATCACGGGTGGACCGGATGCTGACGCAGTATCCAGGCAACTATCCATTGAATCAGGTACACGTCGATTTGCTGCTCAAGCAGAACCGCCCCGCTGACGCCGAGAAAGCCCTCGAGGGCCTGCTCAAGACTCGTCCTGACGATCCGGATGTCTGGTACATGGTGGCGGAAACCCGCGGGCTGTCCGGCAATATCATCGGCCTGCATCAAGCTCGTGCCGAATACTTCGCGCTGGTCGGCGATTACCGACAGGCAATCCAGCAACTCGACTTCGCCAAGCGCCGTGCCGGTACCAACTTCCCACTGTCTTCAAGGATCGATGCGCGACAAAGAGAGCTGATGGATCAGGAACAAATGGTCAAAGACATGATGCGCTGACATTTATCCCGCCGACAAAAAAGCCCGTCTCTTTCGAGACGGGCTTTTTAATGCCGCGAATAATCGGTTGTCCGGTTATTCAGCCAGTTTGAAGGTGATGAAGCTGGCACGACCTTGACGCAGAACCCGCATCGATACCGAACGATTCTTCGGTAGCGCTTTGGCGATCTCCGTGAACTCCTTGGTCGAACCAATTGCCTGGTTGTTCAAGTGAGTGATCACATCGCCCGGCTGCAGGCCGATCAAGGCAGCAGGACCATCCTGAACTTCCTTGATGACAACGCCGCCCTGGATTTCGTTGGCCTTTTTCTGCTCATCGGTCAGCTCAGCCACGGCAACACCCAAGCGATTGCTGCTGCGCTCAACGCCGCCGGATTTAGGCAGGGCGTCCAACTCTTTACCTTCTTCGGGAATAGCGCCGACGGTCAGCTCGACGTTTTTACGCTTGCCGTCACGGATGACTTCAAGCTTGGCCTTGGAACCAGCCTTGAGCGCACCCACCAGGTGCGGCAGATCCGCCGACATGACAATCGGTTGATTATTCATGCTCAAGATCACGTCACCGACCTGCAGACCGCCTTTGGCCGCCGGGCCATCATCCTGGATCTGTGCTACTAGCGCACCAGCCGGCTTTTCCAGACCGAAGGACTCGGCCAGATCTTTATTCACTTCCTGGATCACCACGCCCAACCAGCCGCGACTGACCTTGCCACCGCTCTTCAGCTGATTGGAAACGTCCATCGCCACATCGATCGGGATAGTGAATGACACGCCCATAAAGCCGCCGGAACGGGTATAGATCTGCGAGTTGATCCCGACCACCTCACCGGCAAGGTTGAACAGCGGACCACCCGAGTTGCCCGGGTTGATCGACACGTCAGTCTGGATGAATGGCACATAGTTTTCGTTCGGCAGGCTGCGACCGACGGCGCTGACGATACCGTGAGTCACAGTATGGTCAAAGCCAAATGGCGAGCCGATAGCGACCACCCATTGTCCGGGCTTCAGATCCTGGGACTTGCCCAGTTTCAGCACCGGCAGATCCTTGCCCTCAATCTTCAGCAGCGCCACGTCGGAACGCGGGTCAGTGCCGATCAACTTGGCTTTCAACTCACTGCGATCGGCAAGACGCACGAGGATTTCATCGGCGTCGGCGATCACATGGTTGTTGGTCAGGATGTAGCCGTCAGGCGAGATGATGAAACCTGAGCCCAGCGATTGCGCTTCGCGCTGACGGCCGCCGCGGGGCGTCCGTGGCTGCGGCATACCGTGCTCGAAAAACTCGCGCAACATCGGCGGCAGGCCTTCCAGATCAGGCATTTGAGCCGAATCAGAGACCTTGCGATCCGGAAGCTTTTGCGTGGTACTGATGTTCACTACCGCAGGCGAGGCTTGCTCGACCAGTTGCGTGAAGTCAGGCAGCTCACCCGCTTGGGCGGCGAGCGTCTGACCAAGCAAAATCACAGTGGCAAAAACGGATAGATAAGACTTCAAACGTGGTATCGACATACGGCTCCCGTTACAACGAGCAGGGTTAAGCGATATGGAGCAAGAAACACCGGAGAAATATACGCCGGTACTTTTGTTCCGGGAACAACAAACAAGGCCAGAGCCGAGGGCTCTGACCTATAGAAAAATTCTGGATTTTTTGCAAATTGAAATGCTCACCAAACATTTCGACATCTCAATTGTGGAGTAGGCATTGCTGACCTCTTACACAACCAAACGCTTCGATGAGCATCATTTCAGAAACTCACTGCTTGGACGCAGTGGCATCGGTGCGCATCGAAAGCGCAATCCGTTCAGCGGTACCGATCGGAATCTCGCCAACCACCGTCACCATCACCTCGCCTTCCGGCGTGGTCAGACGTCGCGAGACTGCAACGGTCGGGCCTAACTGGGTTCGGGTATCAGTGACTACCGCGCCGTTCAAAGGCTCGAGGAACACCGAAAATCGCGCCAGTCCATCGTCATACATCAGGCTATTAACCAACACCTTGGTATCTGGATCCTTACGCGCAGTGCTGCTGGTCAATTCGAACCCTGGCGGTAGCCAGTCCGAATGCCAGACCTGAGAAGCTTTCGCCGCCGAAGCCTTGTCACTGTCGAGGACGACAGGCTTGCACTCGGCACTGGCTTGCAACTCGCTGTCGCTTGGCACACCAGCAGTATAGAGCTGGGTAAACTGGAACCGCTCAAGCAGCTGCCCTTTGTCATTTAACAGCAATGACTTCAACGGCAGGCCGGTTTCTCGGTCCAGGTGCAGTTCGAAACCATACCGATGCTGATCACGTGGCGTCAGCGAAACAATCACCGCCGGTCGACCGGCCACACGCGACTTGCCGATCACGGCAAGGTCGTACCAATTCTTGAGCTTTTGTGGATCAAGTGCACGAGCGGAAGAGTCGGGAGCATCCCCCAGCCCTGCTATGAGGGTGCCGCTTACGCATTGAGTATGCCCATCAATGCGCACGACTTCCTGTGCTGAGCCATCGAGCTGAAGCAAACGCTCGCGGACTTTGCCATCCTGGACACGATGCCAGATGTTATGGGTAGAAAAACTACCGTTACGCTCGTAAACGAAAGTACCGTGGAAGCTTTGCTGTTGCTCGGCCTGGCCCAGACGGCTCAACCAGTCCTGAGCTTCATCGGCATGGGCTGGAACAATGAACCAGCCACCCAGCAGAAGAGTAAGTAGAGGTATGGCGCGCATGATCCTCCTTAGCGGTTTTCCAGGCTTGCCGCACGGGCATAAGGCAGAGCGCTTTCAGTGCCTTTGAGTGCAGCTTGTTGAGCATGTTGACGCAGGTAGCTTGGCAGACGCTGATCGTGCCAACCTGGCTGACCTTGCAGTACGCCATTGGCCATAGGACCAGTGGCTTCCGAACTCTCACTATAGCCTGCCAACACCGCAGGGCCTTTTATTTGTGGAGTAGCCAGACCTGGTTGAGCAGATTGCTGAGCCAGTTCGACCCCAGCGATCTCATCCTGGTTATACAGACGTACGCCAGCCAGCACAGCAACAGTCACCGAAGCGGCAACAGCCAGACGACCCAGAGTGCGCCATGGACCACGAGTAGCTTTGGCCGGTACGGTTTCGTCAGCAAGAGCCGCAGAAACTGCCGCAGCGATATCCAGACGAGGGAGCAACAAGTCTTTGTGCATTACAGCCCGAGCGATCTGGTAACGAGCCCAGGTATCACGAGTTTCAACATCGTCAAAGGCATTCAATACCCGACGCAATTCCAGTTCGTCCGCTTCGTTATCCATCACTGCGGACAGCGATTCCTGCAGGGCTTCACGACTCATGGCGGTTCCTCTCTTGGCTGTCGCCGCTGTCTCAGTTAATCCTGCAACAACGGCTGCAGGGCTTTATCGATGGCTTCCCGAGCGCGGAAAATCCGGGAGCGCACGGTACCCACCGGACACTGCATGACGCTCGCAATGTCCTCGTAACTCAGACCATCGAATTCACGTAAAGTTAAGGCCGTACGTAAATCTTCTGGCAGTTGCTGGATAGTTCGATGGACGGTGCCTTCGATCTCATCCCGCAACAACGCACGCTCCGGTGACTCGAGATCCTTGAGGCCATGATCGCCGTCGTAGAATTCCGCATCTTCAGAACTGACATCGCTATCCGGCGGCCGGCGGCCGCGTGAAACCAGATAGTTCTTCGCCGTGTTGATGGCGATTCGGTACAACCACGTATAAAACGCACTGTCGCCGCGGAAATTACCGAGTGCACGGTAGGCCTTGATAAAGGCTTCCTGTGCGACATCCTGGGCTTCATGGGTGTCGTGCACAAAACGCACGATCAACCCGAGAATTTTGTGCTGGTATTTCAGCACTAACAGATCGAAAGCTCGCTTGTCGCCGCGTTGAACGCGCTCTACAAGCTGCTGATCCTCTTCCTGGGTTAGCATGAACACTCCTCGTTAAACTCAAAGGAGGCTTGCATTCCCAAACGATCAAGCTTGCAAACATAGACTCGGGCTTTTCGCAAAAGTTCTCCCCCTCCAAGCAAGTTTCCTGCGCACTCTGATTTGGCACACACGAAAAACGCAGCGCGGGCAAGGCCGGCTGCGCGAATAATCTTGTCGTCGAATTCACCTACAAAGACCGGTACACAGGTCCCGTATGATTCCGACGCTGTCCCCTTCCGTCGGGCAACCTGCTATTGAGCCTGTCTGCTCAGCAAAAGTTCCCAATATTTATAGCTGTGCGAAATGAACATTGTGCAACCGTGAAGCGAAAAATACCGGTTTATCCTCGATACCGTCGTCTAATCGTCGATTTACCTGAAAAATCATCCGCCCCCCTACCTACCTGAGAACAGCCTTTCAGTCACAGTAGTTTCACAATGCCACGATCGCCCGGCTATTGTGCCGATCCACCCCTCTATATACTAGTGGGCTGTGTGGCTGTCTTGACTCGCCGATCCAGGTGTCTTGCGCCAACCCCGACCCGGGTCGCTTTGAGCGGAATCCTGAAATGAGCCAACAGTTTCAACACGATGTTCTGGTGATTGGCAGCGGTGCTGCCGGCTTGAGTCTTGCGCTGACCTTACCCGGTCATCTGCGCATTGCGGTATTGAGCAAAGGCGACCTCGCCAACGGCTCGACGTTCTGGGCCCAGGGTGGTGTGGCAGCCGTGCTGGATGACACCGACACCGTTGAGTCCCATGTCGATGACACGCTCAATGCCGGCGGCGGCCTGTGCCATGAAGATGCAGTGCGCTTTACCGTCGAGCATAGTCGCGAGGCGATTCAGTGGCTGATCGATCAAGGCGTCCCCTTCACCCGCGATGAACAATCCGGCACCGAAGACGGCGGTTTTGAATTCCACCTGACCCGCGAAGGCGGCCACAGTCATCGACGGATCATCCACGCCGCCGATGCCACGGGTGCGGCCATTTTCAAAACCTTGCTGGACCAGGCAAAACAACGGCCAAATATCGAACTGCTGGAACAACGGGTCGCCGTTGATCTGATCACCGAAAAACGCCTGGGCCTTGACGGTGACCGTTGCCTGGGCGCCTACGTGCTGAACCGAGGCACCGGCGAAGTCGACACCTATGGCGCGCGCTTCACCATCCTGGCCTCCGGTGGCGCAGCGAAAGTCTACCTCTATACCAGCAACCCCGACGGCGCCTGCGGTGATGGCATCGCAATGGCCTGGCGCTCGGGTTGCCGGGTGGCGAATCTGGAATTCAACCAGTTCCATCCCACCTGCCTCTATCACCCACAAGCCAAGAGTTTCCTGATCACCGAAGCCCTGCGCGGCGAAGGTGCGCACCTGAAGCTACCAAACGGCGAACGCTTCATGCAGCGCTTCGATCCTCGAGCCGAACTGGCGCCGCGTGACATCGTCGCCCGCGCCATCGACCATGAGATGAAACGCCTGGGCGTCGACTGCGTGTATCTGGACATCAGCCACAAGCCGGAAGCGTTCATCAAGACCCACTTCCCGACCGTGTATGAGCGCTGCCTGGAATTCTCCATCGACATTACCAAACAGCCGATCCCGGTTGTTCCGGCCGCGCACTATACCTGCGGCGGGGTGATGGTCGATCAGCAGGGGCGCACCGATGTGCCGGGGCTATACGCCATTGGCGAAACCAGCTTCACCGGCCTGCACGGGGCCAACCGCATGGCCAGCAATTCGCTGCTGGAGTGTTTCGTCTATGCCCGATCGGCGGCCGCGGACATTCTTGAGCAGTTGCCGCAGATCCCGGCGCCTCTCGCCCTGCCCGCCTGGGATGCCAGCCAGGTCACCGACTCCGACGAAGACGTGATCATTGCGCACAACTGGGATGAATTGCGGCGCTTCATGTGGGACTACGTCGGTATCGTGCGTACCAACAAGCGCCTGCAACGAGCTGAGCATCGTGTGCGCCTGCTGCTGGATGAGATCGATGAGTTCTACAGCAACTATAAAGTCAGCCGCGATTTGATCGAATTGCGCAACCTGGCTCAGGTTGCCGAACTGATGATCCGCTCAGCGATGGAGCGCAAGGAAAGTCGAGGCCTGCATTACACCCTCGATTACCCGAACATGCTGCCGGTTGCCCTCGACACTATTCTGGTGCCGCCCACCTACGCCGACTGAACTTGAGTCGAACCCGCAGGCGTCGGTGCACATCCGCCGTCTGCGAGTCGCGCGGTACGCAAATCGCCCGCACACGCCGTTCACCGCGCAGACGAAAGCGCAGCACGACGATCAGTGGCAATGCCAGGCTATCAGGCCGAAGCTGCACAGCCTGCCAGCCACGAGCAGCACTCCACAGTTGCCAGCCATCGGCATCACGGCGCAAGCCGCTAAACGCCACGGGATGAGTCAACAAAATTTGTCGCGGCAACGCCCATAGCCCATGGACCAGGCACAAGGCGGCACCGAGCAGACTCGCCCAGATCGGTATAGAGAGAAGAGATAGCGAACCCAGCGCGAACAGCTGAGCCAAAAGATAAACCGCCAGCAACTGCCGTGAGGCATGCCAGCGGCATTCGAAATAATTACTTGGGCTGGACACGATCCAGAATCATTCGAACCATGCGCTGCAACTCAGGGTCTTCCGATTCGGCGCGTTCCATGAACCAGCCGAACATGTCCTGATCTTCACACTCGAGCAGCCTGGTATAGCATTCGCGGTCTATAGCATTCAGATGCGGGTAGACCTCTTTCACGAATGGCACCAGCAATACATCCAGCTCAAGCATGCCGCGGCGGCTGTGCCAGTAGAGGCGATTCAGTTCAACATCTTCGACCATGGAGCGCTCCTCAAATAGAGCGCAAGTATACAGCCCGAGACCACGACGAACAGTCGGCTTTGGTCGGGACAATCCATACTTTGTGAACTACCCATTTCAAGGGCGTCCCCTTATGATGTCCCCCAGACCTTTTATCCTGCGATGACCCATGGCTGATTCTGCTTTTTTTTGCACGTTGTCTCATGAAGGCGTTCTCGCCGTTCGCGGCCCGGACGCCAGCAAATTCCTTCAGGGACAACTGACCTGCAATCTCGATTACCTGAGTGATACCCAGGCCAGTCTCGGTGCACGCTGCACGCAGAAAGGCCGCATGCAATCGAGCTTCCGCATCCTGCTTGAAGGCGATGGCTGCCTGCTGGCGATGGCGACTGAATTGCTTGAGCCGCAACTGGCGGACCTGAAAAAGTACGCCGTATTCTCCAAATCCAAATTGACTGACGAAAGCGCCGCCTGGGTTCGCTTCGGTCTCGGTCAGGCTGATGCCGCTCTTTCCACCCTGGGCCTTGAGCTGCCACCAGAAACCGATGCCGTGGCGCGTGCTAACGGATTGATCGCCATTCGCGTGTCCCCCGGCAGAGCCGAACTCTGGGCCGCGGCGGATCAGGCCCAAACCCTGCGTGGCCAATTGTCCGCGCAACTGGTCGAGGGCGATCTGAATCAGTGGTTGCTGGGGCAAGTTCGCGCTGGCATCGGTCAGGTCATGCCGAGCACTCGTGAGCTGTTCATCCCGCAGATGCTCAACCTGCAAGCCGTTGGCGCCGTGAGTTTCAAAAAAGGCTGCTACACCGGCCAGGAAATCGTCGCGCGCATGCAATACCTGGGCAAACTCAAGCGCCGGCTGTATCGACTGCAACTGGACGCCAGTGAACTGCCTGAGCCCGGCGCGCAGTTGTTTTCCCCGACCCACGGCAGTTCCATCGGCGAAGTGGTCATCGCTGCCCGCGCCGAACAGCACATTGAACTGCTGGCCGTGCTGCAAGCCGAAGCAGCAGAGGGTGGCATCATCCACCTTGGCGCGCTCGAAGGCCCTGCCCTGCAACTGCTCGACCTGCCTTACCAACTGGATCGTGATCGCGAAATCCAGCGTTAATTGCAGCACTTTTTTGCAACACCCTAGAGAACAGAAATGAGCAAGCTGGCGGAAAAGGTCCAACAGGATTTGGTTGAGGCCATCGATAACGATGACCTGGTTCTGCCAACGTTACCGGAAGTAGCCCTCAGGATTCGCAAGGCTGCTGAAGACCCGGAAATCAGCGTCAGTACGCTGAGTAAAGTGATTGGCCGCGATACGGCGCTATCGGCTCGCCTGATCAAAGTGGTCAACAGCCCTTTGCTGCGGGCGACCCAGGAAGTGACCGACCTGCATACGGCGATCACCCGACTGGGCGTCAACTACAGCAGCAACCTGGCCATCGGTCTGGTCATGGAGCAGATTTTCCACGCCCGCTCCGAGGTGGTGGCGCAAAAGATGCGCGACGTCTGGCGCAGGAGTCTGGAAGTGGCCGCAATCAGTTATGCCCTGTGCCGCAGCCATACTCAGCTAAAGCCTGACCAGGCGGCGCTCGGCGGATTGGTGCATCAGATCGGTGTATTACCGATTCTGACCTATGCCGAAGATCACTATGAACTGCTTTCGGACCCGGTCAGCCTCAACCATGTGATCGAGCACATTCATCCATTGCTCGGCGACAAGCTGCTCAGTGTCTGGGAGTTTCCGGAAATGCTGGTGAAGCTGCCGGGCCAATACCTCGACTTCAAGCGCCAGTCAGAGCGGGTCGACTATGTCGACTTGGTGCAGGTTGCCACACTGTATTGCCACAAAGACACCGAGCACCCGCTGGCCAGGGTCGACGCATTCAACGTGCCGGCCTTCAAAAAACTGGGTATTGATCCCGAAAACACGGCAATGTGCAGCGATCTGGAAGAGTCGCGTTCGATGTTTTATTAATCACGATTGCGACGCGGGCAAATTGTGGCGAGGGAATTTGCTCCCTCACCACAGGTTTTGCTCTACCCCGCAATAAAGCTCACCCGCACCTTCAACCCTGCCTGCGCGCCATCGTGCAGGCTGATCTGCGCCAAATGGGCGCGGCAGATTTCGCCGACAATCGCCAACCCCAATCCTGAACCCGCGCTCTGCTGGTTACTCCGATAAAAACGCTCGAACACCCGATCACGTTCCTCCTGGGGAATTCCCGGCCCGTCATCTTCGACCTCCAAGACAGCCGGCGCGGTCACCCGCAGAATCACATTGCCACCCGGCGGTGTATGGGCCAAAGCGTTATCCACCAGGTTGCTCAAAAGTTCATTGAGCAGCGTCGGCTCACCACGTAGCCAGACAGGCTCGTCCGCCTCCAATGCCAACGCAACGCCCCTTGCGTGAGCCAGCGGCGCCATGGCCATGCCCAGCTCTCGGGCCAACTGGCTCAGATCAAGCAACTGTGCACCACCTTCGGCAATCGCCCGGGCGCCGTTTTCGATACGGGCCAGCGACAGCAATTGATTGGCAAGGTGTGTCAGGCGGTCAGTGCCCTGAGCGGCGCTTTCCAGGGTAGTGCGCCAGGTTTCGGGTTCTGCGGCGCGCAGGCCCAATTCAAGTCGCGCCTTTAGCGCCGCCAGCGGCGTGCGCAATTCATGGGCGGCATCGGCAATGAACTGTGCCTGACGCTCGAACTGGCCACGCAGGCGCTCGGTAAAGTGATTGAGTGCCCGCACCAGCGGCCACAACTCACGCTGCACTTCCACCAGCGGCAAGGCACGCAAATCGTCCGATTGACGTTCCTCTACTGCGGTGCGCAACCGCTCCAACGGTCGCAACGCGGCACTGACGGCAAACCACACCAACATCAGCGCGCCCATGGCCAGCATGCCCAGACGCAGCAAGGTATCGGCCATCAGGCTGCGCGCCATGCGGACCCGTGCCTCGTCAGTTTCCGCCACGCGAATTTCCGCCATGCCGTTCATGTTCGGCTCACTGACAGGCTTGAGCAGGCTCACCACCCGCACGTTTTGCCCTTGATAGGTGGCGTTGTAGAAGCGCGCCAACGCCGGGTAATCGTCAGTGCGCGGCGTACCCGGTGGCGGCCCGGGCAGGTTTTCGTAGCCGGAAATCAGCTTCTGGTGAATGTCATTGACCTGGTAATAAATTCGCCCGGCACTGTCATAGGCGAAGGTATCGAGGGCGACGTAGGGCACATCAGCACTGAGGCCGCCGTCGCGCTGGGACAAGCCGGCGGCGATGGTCCGGGCCGAAGCCAGCAAAGTCCGGTCATAAGCGGTGTCGGCAGCTTCGCGGCCATTCCAGTAAGCACTCAAACCACTGGCCAACATCAATACCACCAGCAGCAGCGCGAGGTTCCACAGCAACCGCCAGCGCAGACTGCTGGGCTTATGCATCGCGGGTTTCCAGCAGGTAACCGAGCCCCCTGAACGTCACGATCGCCACCGGTTGGCCGTCGAGTTTCTTACGCAAGCGGTGGACATAGATTTCGATAGCGTCGGGGCTGGCCTCTTCGTCCAGGCCAAACACCTGAGAAGCCAGCTGCTCCTTGCTCATCACCCGACCAGGCCGGGCGATCAGCGCTTCGAGCACTGCCTGTTCGCGGGAAGTCAGGGTCAACAGATCATCGCCGAGGGTGAAGCGCCGTGTGTCCAGGTCATACACCAGCACACCGCAACGCTGCTGGCGCTCGCCACCGAGCACACTGCGACGCAGCAACGCCTTGACCCGCGCTTCAAGCTCGGTGAGTTCAAAGGGTTTGGCCAGGTAATCGTCAGCGCCAAGGTTGAGCCCATGGACTCGATCCTTGACGTCGCTGCGGGCGGTCAACATCAGCACCGGCAGGTTTTTCCCGCGAGCACGCAAGCGCGCCAGCACCTCGAAACCGTCCATGCGCGGCAAGCCGACGTCGAGAATCGCCACCGCGTATTCCTCGCTGCTCAGGGCCAGGTCGGCGGCCACGCCATCGTGCAGCACATCGACGGTCAAGCCGGTGCTTTTCAGCGCCTGGGCGACACTTTCGGCCAGCTGCAGATGGTCTTCGACGAGAAGAACACGCATGGATCTCTACCTCATTCAGGGATGGTCGACGCCATTCTTTGGCGCGGAGTTTACAGCCGCATCCGCTGCTGTGAAGCCTGAAAACACTGAAAGTCTACTGAAAGGTTAGCGAAAGGTTGGCCCGTTAGAGTCCAGCTACGGATGGTTTCGACTGCCGTGGCTACTGAAGAGTAGTGACCGAAAAACGCCTCGAAGCGTTTTCGCCAATAAGAACAATAACGGAGTACTTCACCATGCTGTCCATGCAGCCTCAGGCTCGCCCGCCTGCGCGTTTTTCCCACCTCAGCCAGACCGCCCTTGCCAGTGCCGCCGCCCTCGCCGGCTTTTCGCCGTTAAGCCAGGCTGCCTTCTTCGAAGACAGTAGTGCCACGTTTGAAACCCGCAACATGTATTTCAACCGCGACTTTCGCGACGGCACCAGCGCCAAACAATCCAAGCGTGATGAATGGGCTCAGGGCTTCATGCTCAACCTGCAATCGGGTTACACCGAGGGGACTGTAGGTTTCGGCGTCGACGCGCTGGGCATGCTCGGGGTCAAGCTCGACTCCAGCCCCGACAACACCGGCACCGGCCTGTTGCCGACCCACAATGACGGGCGTGCCGCAGACGAGTATTCCAAGCTGGGTTTGACCGGCAAGGTGAAAATCTCCGCCACCGAGCTCAAGATCGGCAGCCTGTTCCCGGAACTGCCGATCCTCACATCCTGCCACAGACCTTCGAAGGCGGCCTGCTGACCTCCAGGGAAATCAAGAACCTGACCTTCACCGGCGGGCGTCTGGACAAGGCCAAGGATCGCGACGACACCAACTACGAGGACATCGCCCTCAATAACAAGAACAGTCGCTTCGTCTCGGGGGCAACCGGCAAGCATTTCGACTTCGGTGGCGTAGATTACAAGTTCACCGACAAGATCACCGGCAGCTACCACTACGCCCAACTCGATGACGTGTATAACCAGCACTTCCTCGGCGTGGTCGCTTCACAACCGTTCGGCCCCGGCACTTTCGCGACCGATTTGCGTCTGGCCATCAGTGACGACCAGGGCGCGGCCCGTGGCGGCAATATCGACAACAAATCCCTCAACGGTCTGGTCAGCTATGCCTTGAACGG
>JAPLSD010000288.1 GCA_026398835.1 Pseudomonas sp. | reverse complement strand
GGTGGCGGTCAACAGCCCCTTGTACTGATCGACGTTTTTGCCATCGATGACCAGCAGCGGTTTTTCGTCGGCAAAGGGGTCGGGACGCATACTGTCACCGGGTTTGAAACTGGCTGGCGGGGTGGTCAGCCCGCCTTTGTAGGCCGGGATCGAGCCATCGGCATTGCCCGCCATCTCGGCGCCTACACCGGTAAGGTTGGTGCCCAACTTGGCCGCTTCCTGAGCCGATACGCCCGCCTGGGCCTGGCCGGCAATGACGGCCGCCAGGGAAACTGCCAGCACGCTACTTAGAAATCTCATCTGAATTCTCTCCACTTGTTTTTGTAATCTGAGCGTCAATCAGAAGGTGGTTTTGAACGAGGCAGTGACCATCCCGCGGTCCTTCAGCAGAGGCGACAGGCCTGCCTGCGAAGTGATCTGACCGGGGATGCACTGGTACAGGCCATTGGCTCCAGGGGTGTTGTTATCAAGCCCGCTTTCACAGGTATCGAAAGGACCAAAGGAGTCGACGTACTTCAGGTCGAACTTGTACTTCTGATAGATATCCGCCGCGACGCCTACGGAGTAGCTGCCGGCATCTTCGTTGCCGCCCAGCTGCACCGCCGAGTTGCCCTTGAGGCCGACGTTGTAGGACACCGGCATGGACATATCGACACCCGGGAAGACCTGGAACCAGGTTGGCGTGAAGTTGGCCGCGATGGTGTAAGCATTGGTATCAACCTTGTCGACGCCCCTGTAGCTGGAGTCGCCCTTAAAGGTCTGCTTGCCCTTGTCGACGCTGACCAGATGGGTCAAGGAGCCTTCAACCGCCAGTGAGGAGGCATCCCACAACGGGGTCTTGCCAAAGGTCATCAGGCCGTTGAGTACGGCATGGAACGTCTTGCCACGGGCCAGCCCGGTTTCACCCTTGCCCGGCATGGCACCGATAATGTTGGCGCCGTTGATCAGGCCCGCACCTGCTTGTGCATCCAGGGTCGAGTTGACGGTGCTGAAGTTGCTCACCAGCGGCATGTTTTCGCGGTAGTTCAGGTCAAGACCGACGCTGACCGGACCCACACTTTTCGACAGGCT
Source organism: Pseudomonas sp. (assembly GCA_026398835.1). Lineage (GTDB taxonomy): Bacteria > Pseudomonadota > Gammaproteobacteria > Pseudomonadales > Pseudomonadaceae > Aquipseudomonas. Next base: position 5,595 of record JAPLSD010000288.1, on the reverse strand, counting down.
GATGCCGTAGATGTCGATGTCATCGGCATAGGCGGTCATATACTCAACGCCTTGCAGACCCTGCAAACCTGGCTGGTGCAGGTTAGGTGCATTGATCAGCACCGCGGGCATCGGGTCCGAGGTGTTGCGGTAGTAGAAGCCCAGGGTGCCGTCCAACCATTCCGGGCTCCACTTGGCCATCAGCCCGAAGTCGCCCGAATTGCGCGGTTTGACATCATGCCCGCGCGGTGCGGCGAAATAGGCACCGGCCCCGCCAAGCAGCGTCGGCAAGGGCAGCCAGAACACCTCGGCGCCCTCGCCCAGCATGTCGTAGCCGCCCATGTAAGTCCCGCCCTCAGGCAGACGGGAATTCTGGAATTCCAGGAAGTACTGCGCGCCCAGCGTCAGTTCCGGGTTGACCGTGAACGACACCGAGAGCTGGTTACGCGGCAGGAACAGCTCTTTGGTTTCGGTGCCCGGTACGTTGTACAGCTTGGCAATGTCGAGGGCCGATTGGCCGTAGTTGATGCCGTTGGCCGCGTTGAACAGGGTCTCACCCCAGTACACGTTGTGCTTGCCAAGCTTGGCGCTCAGCATCGACTCATCACCGATTTCAGTGCTGTAGAACACAAAGGCATCGAGGATTTCGCCGGACGGCCCGTTGTAATACCGATCGGTATAACTGCTCAGCCCATGCTTGCTTGCCGTGTGGCCATTCAGCGAGTCGCCCGGCTGAATCAAACCGCCGTTTGCAGGACGAGCCGCCACCAGATCACCCGCATTGCCCGCCTGCCCCGGGAAAGGGTTGGCGTTGGAACCTACGTGGTCATAGGCATGGTCATACCAACTCGCGCCACTGACACGAAAGCCCATTTTTCCCTGGTAGACCACATCCAGCTCGCTCAGCAGATCGACCCGCTGGCTCACTGCACTGCCGACGCCAAAGTTCTTGTCGCCGTCGTTGAGGTTGGAGGTGTTGGCGATCTTCGAGTTCTGACTTTCGACCCGCTGGCCATAGCTTGCCTTAAGGGTGTTATCGAAACGTACGGCCCAATCTTCACTGCCATCGGTGAGTTCGAAAGCATAGGCAGAAGGCATGGAGGCCAGCAGAATGGACGTGGCGAGCAGGCTGCGATGAAAAGAGCTGTGACGTGTTGTGTTGCGCATTACGTTGTCTCCGTTTTTTTTTGTTTTTTTTGTTCTAACAACGGCTCACACCCGGGTAAGGCGGCGATGCGAGTGTCTTTCAGGCACCTTTACCCAAGTGCTTACTTCCTACCCTCCAGGGTGACGTGAAGCCAGGCTCGTCGCGCCTAGCGATCCAGCGTGCGGATAAAGGCTTCAGCCTGCGGCCATTCGCCGTAACCGGCGGCCGGGTTGAGATGGCCTACAGCGCCGAGATTGACCAGTTCACTGCCCCAGTTGCGGGCCATTTGGGTCACGGCCTCCAGGCTGGCAAGGTGATCGTTGGTGCTGGCGGCCACCAGGCTGCGGAACGGCAGCGGGCCTTGGGGTAGAGGATTCCAACCATGGGTACGCAGGGTTTCAGTGGATGGGTAGCCTTGCGGCCAGCTGGCATCAAGATCCGGTGGAGCGGCCAGCAGAGCGCCCTTGATCGGGCGACTGTGCCGCGCAGCCCAGTGCGCGACCATCAACACGCCGGCACTGTGGGCCACCAGAATCACCGGCCCTTCGATCTGCTCCAGTTGGTGCTGGATCGCCCGAACCCGCGCCTCGCAGTCGAGCTTGTCGGTTTCAAGCGGCGGGACACTGCGCACCTTGCACAGCCTGGCCTCAAGCAACGTTTGCCAATGCTCGGCAACGTGCTCGCGCAGGCCCGGTACGATCAGAACGGTTGCGGCAGTTTGCAGTTTGTCCACGTCAACACCTTCGCTTTCTCGATGACTCGACTGGCTCTATCGCCAGAAGCTTTTTGTAGTGCCGACATTAAAGAGCGCCCACCCGAGACGCTTTTCATTGGACGTCAGTCGCTTTTCTTTTGATGACAGATTTCCAGGCATTAGCGTGCCCCGGCCATTGGTCGAAAAACACCGCAGGCCCTCCCAAGGTCACTGTAATCAATGGGTGAGGGTCGATTGGTCCATGAGACGGCCGTGATTCAGGACAGAACCGGATGCACGCCATCGATGACGTCACAACTGTTCAATTGACGATGTGCTGGATATAGTCGCCACGCTCATTTCCATCGCAATCGGCCCAGGGAAGACCTTTGCATGACCAAGCTTGTTCGCGCCGCCGTCTTGACCAACTACCTGGAGGTCACCCAGTACCTGGGGTTCAACCCGCGCGACTTACTGGCTGCCGTCGGCCTGAGCAAGGCCCAGCTGCAAGCCCCCGAGCACCGTATTCCGATCGATGCAGCCGTGCGTTTGCTGGAAGATTCGGCCGCCGCCAGCGGCTGCCAGAACTTCGGCCTGAGCATGGCCGAGTCGCGCCAGCTCTCGGACTTCGGTGTGGTCAGCCTGCTGCTCAGCCACCAGCGCACGCTGCGTGATGCCTTGCAGGTCGTGGTGCATTACCGTCATCTGATGAACGATTCGCTGGCCATCTTCATTGAAGAGGCCGGCAAGATGGTGATCATTCGTGAGGAGGTGGTCACCGAATCGCCAATGCCCTGCCGACAAGCCACTGAGCTGGCAATCGGGGTGATGTTCCGCCTGTGCGCCGCCCTGCTCGGCGCGCACTGGCACCCCTACAGCGTCAACTTCACGCACCAGCCCCCCGACAACCTGCAACTGCATCGTCGCCTGTTCGGCTGCAATCTGGAGTTCGGCAGCGAGTTCAACGGCATTGTCTGTTCCGACGCCAGCCTCGACATGACCAACCCCCATGCCGACCCGGCCATGGCACGTTACGCCCAGAGCTACCTCGACTCGCTGCTGAGCCACGAAGGACCTTCGATGCTGTTCGAGGTGCGCAAAGCCATCTACCTGCTGTTGCCGATGGGACGGGCCACCATCGAGCAGATCGCCCAGACCCAGGGCATGAACGTTCGGACCCTGCAGCGCCGCCTCAAAGACGACGGCTGCGCCTTCAACGACCTGATCAACGATGTGCGCCGCGATCTGGTGCTGCGCTACCTGGAAAACCCGAATTACTCGCTGGGCCGTATTGCCGACATGCTCGGCTACTCCATGGCGAGTTCCTTCACACGCTGGTTCATCACCCAGTTCGGCATGCCGCCCGCCGCGTGGCGCAGCGCACAAAAGCACGCCGCCAAAGCACCGCTGGACCTGACCACCGTGCCCTGCTCCAGCGAACCCTGAACCGATTGAAATGGACGCAGGGCTTGGCGGCCCTGCCATCACGTGTGATTCAGTCGGGCTTACAAGCCCCAGTGCAGCAACAGCAGCACCAGCACGACAAGGAACACCGTCTCCCCCACCATCAACAGGATGGGCTTGATGCCGACTGCCGCCAGCTCCTTGAGCTGGGTCTTCATACCCAGGGCGCTGATGGAGACCACCAGGCACCAGCGCGACAACTCGTTGACCGAGCCCTGCACCACGGGAGCGATCCACCCGGTGCTGTTGATACAGGCCAGAACCAGAAAACCGACGGCGAACCACGGCAGCAGCGGCGGCCGTTTGCCGGTCGGGTCGGCGCCCTGCATACGGGTGATCATGGCGGCGCAGACGATCACCGGCAGCAGCATGGCGACCCGCATCAACTTGATCACCGTGGCGGTATCGCCGGTCTCGGTCGACATGCTGTAACCGGCACCGACCACCTGGGCGACATCGTGGATGGTGGCGCCAAGGAACACGCCGGCCACTTGTGGTGACAATGACAGCCAGTTGGCAATCATCGGATACAGGATCATCGCCGTGGTGGACAGTGCCGACACCCCGATGACGGTGAACAGCGTGGCACGCTCTTTCTGCGGATGATTGGGCAACGCCGCCGCCAGCGCGAGCGCGGCCGAGGCGCCACAGATTGCGGTCGCCCCACCGGTGAGCATGCCAAACAAACGCTGAAAACCCAGCGCCTTGGCCGCGACCACCGAGACGCCGATCGTCACCACCACCAGAATCACCACCAGGGCCACAGGCTTCCAGCCCAGCGCGGCAATCTGTTCGAGGGTGATGCGCATGCCCAGCAGGGCCACGCCGATGCGCAACACAGTGCGTGCCGTGAATTCGATGCCGGCCTTGCACGCGCCGTCACCTGCAAGGAAGTTGAGCGCCATGCCCAGCAGCAAGGCGAACAGCATCACCGGCGCACCATAGTGCTCGGACAAAAAGGAGGCGGCCGCCGCAACAATCAGACTGACGATGAAACCCGGCACCAATTCGCGCGTTCGGCTATGGATACGGGTGAGAGCGATGGCGCTCATGGCGCGGACTCCTCAGAAACGATGATGATGAAGGCCTGGCCGTCGACGACCTCGACCGGGTAGTTGGCGACTTTGAGTTGGGTTGAATTGAGCAAGAAGCCGCTGCGCAAATCGAAGCGCAGGCCATGGGCGCAGCATTGAATCACCCTCCCCTCAAGGCGCCCGCCACACAGCGAGGCGCCCTGATGGGGGCAACTGTCGTCGACGGCAAACAGCTCGCCCTCGACGTTGAACAACGCCAGGCTTTTGCCATCGAATTCAACCAGCGCACGGCCACCCGCCTGCGGCAGTTTTCCGGCAGGCACGGGGACACGCCGACTCATGCCGGTAGCCGCGCGCGATGGCTATCGAGCAAGGCTTCGCACATGGCGTCAAACAGCGCCTCGGCAGGCTGCGCGCCCACCACCGTCAGACGACCGTCGAACTGAAAACAGGGCACGCCACTGCCAGCCCCCGCGTCACTGTCATTGCTGACAAAGGGACGGGCGTCGCCTTGCAGGCAATCAACCAGGTCGCCCGCGTCGAAGCCGCAGGATTGGGCGATGGTGATCAAGGTCTCACGGCAACCCAGGTCCTCGCCGTACTGGAAGTAGGCGGCGAACAGGCGCTCGAGCAAAGCATCGCGCTGGGCTGTGTTGCCAAGCACACTGGCACGCTCCAACAGACGATGGGCGTCAGCAGTATTGGGCATTGTGGCGATGCGGCTCAGGTCGATGGGCACCCCCACCGACTTGGCGGCCTGCTGCACCTGGGCCTGGCGCATGCCCACGGCTTCGGCACTGCCCAGGCGTTTGAGATAGAACTCGGCGAAGGGTTCACCCTGTGCCGGCAGCTGTGGCAGCAGCTGCACCCCGTGCCACACCGTGGTGATCTCCACATCCGGTTGCTGGATGCGCAATAGAGCCTGCGCACTTTCCAGTTGGCGCTTACCGATCAGGCACCAGGGGCAGATGAAATCGAAGAACACATCAATACGTAAACGACCACTCACGCCTTCACCTCTAACACAGCTTCACTAATCGAATCGTTGACACGCTCGCCCATAAGCCGGGCGATATCCTTGTGGTAATGGCACTTGGCGTAAAAGAACACGGCCGCTGCCGCAATGCTGATCAGTGGCACCAACTGGAAAGCGGCCTGCAAGCCGATCACGTCGGACACCTTGCCGGTGATGAACGGCCCCGGCGCCAAGCCAAGCAGGTTGTTGGCCAGGGTCAGCGTGGCAAAGGCCGTACCGTGGACCGAATAGTGGGTCAGGT
>JAPLSD010000414.1 GCA_026398835.1 Pseudomonas sp. | reverse complement strand
GTGCGAAGGACGGAGCATCGGCTTCGACTTCAGCGACCTCTGCGAACAACCCAGCGCCGTCATGGATTATCTGGAGCTGTGCCGACGTTTCGATACCTGGATCATCGATGGGCTGCCCAACCTTGCGGGCTGTTCAACTGCCGCCCAGCAGCGCTTTATCAATCTGATAGACGTGCTGTATGACCAGGACAAACGCCTGTTATTGCTGGGGGAATGGCCTTTGCGCGAGCACCTTGGCGGCGATGCCATCGACCTTGCGCGAACCCGCAGTCGATTGGGGCAGTTGATTGAGGTCGGGCCACCGTCATAAACCATCCAGTTCCCAGTCCTTTATCGCTATCATGGCGCCCAGTTCCTGGGCCGTGCGCCCTTCTCTTTTCGAGTGTTGAAACTGTTCATGGATACCCTTGCACAATTGCGGGCCGGCCAACTGGCAGGCATCAAACGTCTGGACCTGTCCTGTGGGCTGAGCGAGTTCCCGCAGGAGATCTTTGATCTGGCGGACTCCCTTGAGGTGCTGAACCTGACTGGCAATGCCTTGAGTCGTCTGCCGGACGACCTGCATCGGCTGACTCGGTTACGGGTGCTGTTCTGCTCAGACAATGCATTCACCGAACTCCCGGCGTGCCTCGGCCAATGCGCCCAACTGAGCATGATCGGCTTCAAGGCCAACCGCATTGAACACGTCCCCGGTACCGCGCTGCCACCTCTGTTGCGCTGGCTGATCCTGACCGACAACTGCATCAGCGAACTGCCTGCCGAGCTTGGCGAAAGGCCTCATTTGCAAAAGCTGATGCTGGCGGGCAATCGCCTGCAACAGCTACCGGCGAGCCTGAGCCAATGCCATCAGCTGGAGCTGATCAGGATCGCCGCCAACCGCCTGACCGAGTTGCCGCAGTGGCTGTTATCGCTACCGCGATTGGCCTGGCTGGCTTACGCGGGCAATCCACTGGAATCCGAGGCCGACGCTTGCGCACTGGACGCCACTGCGAACATTCCATGGTCGCAGCTGTATCTACAGCAGCGACTGGGCGAAGGCGCTTCCGGGGTGATTCATCAGGCGCTATGGGAACAACCCTCGCAGGCTGCGCAAAACGTTGCGGTGAAGCTCTACAAGGGCAGCATGACCAGCGACGGCTCACCGCTGCATGAAATGAATGCCTGCATCACCGCGGGCCAACATGCCAACCTGATCAAGGTCGAAGGCAGGATCGTCGACCATCCGCAGGCGCAAGCCGGGCTGGTGATGCACTTGATCGCCCCCAGCTATCGCAATCTGGCCGCGTTGCCGAGCCTCGCTTCCTGCACTCGGGATATCTACGAAGACAGCACAAAATTCAGCGCTGTGGTCGCCCTGCGGATCGCCAGCGGTATCGCTTCGGCCGCCGCGCATTTGCACCAACAGGGCATCACCCATGGCGATCTCTACGGCCACAATATTCTGTGGAATGCGCAAGGCGACTGCCTGTTGGGCGATTTCGGCGCGGCTTCATTTCACGCCACGTCAGACAGCTTCGAGACACGTGCGCTGCAACGCATAGAGGTCCGGGCGTTCGGGATTTTGTTGGGGGAATTGCTGGAGCGGATTGAATCGGGGCTGAGCGCCGAGGGCCGTGAGCAGCTGGAGGACTTGCAGAGCCGCTGCTGTCAGCCGCAGGTGCTGGCGCGGCCGGGGTTCGTAGAGATTGGTGAGGACTTGCAGGTAGCGGTTGATTCGTTGTGAGAGTCGGCGGTGTCTTGAAAAGATCACCCGCGATGTTATGAGGACACCCATCCTGTAAGAGCTGCGTTGGCTGCGATCTTTTCGCAGCCAACGCAGCTCTTACAGAGAGAACCCTTAACCCGCCAAACCGACAAACATGTCTTGCACGTCATCGTGGTTGTCGAGCCCTTCGAGGAAGGCTTCGACTTCTTCCATTTGCGCGTCGCTCAAGCCGCTGACCGGGTTTTTAGGCTGGTAGCCCAGTTTCGCCGACAACACGGTAAAGCCCTGTTCAGGCAATGCTTTTTGTACCGCGTCCAGATCGGCAGGTTCGGTCAGGAACAGCGTCGTACCCTCTTCTTCACCTGGCTCGAAGTCCTGAGCACCGGCCTCGATAGCCGCCAGCTCCGGATCAGCGTCCGGGCTGTCCGGGGACGCTTCGATCATGCCAACATGGTTGAAATCCCAGGCAACCGAACCCGAAGCACCCAATTGGCCTTTGCGGAACGCCACGCGAATTTCAGCGACGGTGCGGTTGATATTGTCGGTTACGCATTCAACGATAAGCGGAACCTGATGAGGCGCGAACCCTTCATAAGTGACGCGATGATACTGAACGGTTTCGCCAAGCTGGCCCGAGCCTTTCTTGATCGCACGCTCCAGGGTTTCGCGTGGCATCGAGGCTTTTTTCGCCTGTTCTACCACCAGCCGCAGATGGGCGTTAGTGGCTGTATCCGCGCCGTTGCGCGCGGCAATGGTGATCTCTTTGACCAGCTTGCCGAAGATCTTGCCCTTGGCATTGGATGCCGCTTCTTTGTGTTTAACCTTCCACTGTGCGCCCATTACTCACTCTCTTGATCTGTGGCGCCGAGACATCTATTGGCCGACGCTTTGTGCAAGTTTATACGGCATAAAGTTACCAATCGACCAAAAAGTAGAGTGACTGATCGACTTCTCCACAACATCGAGCCTGACTCAGGCCGCCGCCACCAAACCGAGTCTGTTATTCGATTGGCCGGTGAACCGACCAGACACCTGGTGCAGAAATACCGATCAGCCTTTGTCGGCCTTGCCCGCCGCCGCGGCGAATTTGGCCAGACGCACATCCAGATGTCGCGGCCGCTGCCCGTGGTCTTCGGCGCGTTCCTTGCGCCGGATTGCGTTGCGGACCATCAATGAGCCCAGATAGCGGATCGGCTCCGGCGGAAAATAACCCAACGGGCCGTTGACCAGCGGCGAGCGGGTCCAGAGATTGTCCAGTTCTTGCACCATTGATGCGAGGATCTGTCCGCCCATATGGCAAGGCCCGACACCACTGCCGGAATAGCCAAACCCATAGAACACGTTGCCACTGGCGCTCATCTGGCCGAAGAACGGCAACCCGGTAACCGAACGGTCCGAGGGACCGTTCCAGGTCGCTTCTACCGGCACATTGGCAAACGCCGGAAAGAACTCCGCCAGACTGTTACGCAACAGACTTTCGTAAGGTGACGGCTGATCGAACACTGGCAGCATCCGCCCGCCATAAGCGAAGGTGTTGCCGCCCTTGCCGAGCATGATTCGACCGTCCGGGGTGTTGTGGTAGTAGTGCACGAAAATCCGTGAGTCGAGCACCGTCACACCGCTGGTCAAACCGATCTCCTTGAGCAGCTCCGGGCGCGGTTCGGTGATGATCATGTCACTGGAGACGATCGCCACACTGCGCTCAAACTGTGGAAACGCGCGGGCCATCCAGGCATTCATCGCCAACACCACACGGTTGGCCTGGATGCTTCCGGACGGCGTTTTAATCACCGCGGGCTTGCCCTCCTCCAGACCGATCATCGCGGTGTTTTCATACATCCGGACACCCAGTTGCAAGGCGACCCGCCGTAAACCACGCACCAGTTTGCCCGGCTGCACACTGGCCGCCGCCGGGGAATACCAGCCTTCCAGATGCTTGCTGGAACCGGCCATCCGCTGCACATCGGCCACCGGGCGTTTTTCGAAAGAGTTGATGCCATTGCGCTCGAGGGCGGCGATCACCCCGTCGGTGGAGCCGCACTGCGCCCGGTTGGTCGCGGTGTATAGCGTGCCATCGAGGCGGTAATCGGCGTCCACCGCGTATTTCTCGCAGAAGGCGCCAATGGCATAAATGCTTTGCTCCGATTCCTTGACCAGCCGCACCGCTTCCTCGACACCGAACAACCGCTGCAGTGTGAAGTACTTGGCCGACCAGGACAGCGCACAGCCACCGTTACGCCCGCTGGCACCGGCGCCGCAGATATCGGCTTCGATCAACACCACATCAAGCTCGGGGTTCTGCTCGTCCACAACCCGGTGTAGCCACCGCCGACGATACAGACGTCAGTGCTGGTATTGCCCTGCAACGGCTCGCAGGGTTCTGACGCGTCAGACTTCAAGGCCTGCTCCAGCCAAAAAGGTCTCATGGGGCACATCTCCAGTTCGGTTGGCCACACCCCGACCTGCCGTCATGGCACAACGGCAAGCAGGGTTTGTTTGGCAATGGGGTTTCAGCTACGCAGCGGTTTGATCGGCATGGCCCCGTTGGGCACAAAGGCGCAAGACGGTTTGAGACCTGCCGGGCGGCTGTTCCAGTGCGGGATCAAGACCAGTGAGGAGAACATCGCGCAACCGGCGAAAACGATAAACACTGTGACCGTGTCGAAGTAACCCGGCAGTAACCCACCCAGAATCGCCCCGACCGAACCGCAACCGTTGACGAAACCGGCCGACGTCGCACCGGCCTTCGCGGTGCCGAAGTCAATCGCTGCCGCGCCGCTGATCATCGAGTCCGGTCCGTAAAGGGTCAGCCCCATGACAAACAACAAGGCCACCACCAGCAGCACACTGCCGGTGTGCAACGCGCCCATGAACAATGCCAACGATACGGTCAGCGCCAACAGACTCAAGACACAGGCCGGCATCCGTCGAGCGCCAAAGAGCTTGTCCGAGGCCAGGCCAATCATGATCGGCCCGAGCAAACCGGCCAGTTCAAACGCCGTCGGCACAATCGCCGCGCCGACCTTGCCCACCGAGGGCATTTGCTCGAAGACAATCACCGGTCCCCAGA
>JAPLSD010000833.1 GCA_026398835.1 Pseudomonas sp. | reverse complement strand
GCTCTGGCGTTGCTGGCATTTATAGGCGGAGCATCGGCGGCCACCGGGATGGTGATCGTCGCCAGCGTCGCGCTGTCGACCATGGTCTCCAACGACATGCTGCTGCCGTGGCTGCTGCGCCGGAAAAATGCCGAGCGACCGTTCGAGGTGTTCCGCTACTGGATGCTCTCGGTACGTCGGGTGAGTATCGTGGTGATTCTATTGCTGGCGTACGTCAGCTATCGCCTGCTGGGCTCGACGGCAAGTCTGGCGACCATCGGCCAGATCGCCTTCGCCGCCGTCACCCAACTGGCGCCGGCAATGCTCGGCGCTCTGTACTGGAAGCAGGCCAACCGCCGTGGCGTGTTTGCCGGGCTGGCGACCGGGACATTCCTTTGGTTCTACACCCTGGTATTGCCAATTGCCGCCCTCAGCCTTGGCTGGTCGCTGAACAGCTTCCCTGGTTTAGCGTGGTTGCACAGCAACCCGCTGCACCTGCCGATCACCCCGCTGACCCAAGGCGTAGTGCTGTCGCTGGCCGGCAACTTCACCCTGTTTGCCTGGGTCTCGGTGTTGTCGCGCACCCGGGTCTCTGAGCACTGGCAGGCGGGACGCTTTATCGGTCAGGAAATCAGTGCACGCCCCAACTCCCGCTCGATGCTGGCGGTGCAGATTAATGATTTGCTCAGTCTGGCCGCACGTTTTGTCGGCGAAGAACGGGCACGTCAGAGCTTTATCCGCTTTGCCTATCGCCAGGGCAAAGGCTTCAATCCAAACCAGAATGCCGACGGCGAATGGATCGCGCACACCGAGCGCCTGCTGGCCGGCGTGCTCGGAGCCTCGTCGACCCGTGCGGTGGTAAAAGCCGCTATCGAAGGCCGGGAGATGCAGCTGGAAGACGTGGTGCGCATCGCCGACGAAGCCTCGGAGGTGCTGCAATTCAACCGAGCCCTGCTGCAAGGTGCGATTGAGAACATCACCCAGGGCATCAGTGTGGTCGACCAATCGCTCAAGCTGGTGGCCTGGAACCGGCGCTATCTCGAGCTGTTCAACTACCCGGACGGGCTGATCCGCATCGGCCGACCGATTGCCGACATCATCCGCTACAACGCCGAGCGCGGCCTCTGTGGCCCCGGTGAAGCCGAGGTACACGTTGCTCGCCGCCTGCACTGGATGCGCCAAGGCCGGGCGCACACGTCCGAACGTCTATTCCCCAATGGCCGGGTGATCGAGTTGATCGGCAACCCCATGCCGGGCGGCGGGTTCGTCATGAGTTTCACCGACATCACCGCGTTCCGCGAAGCCGAACAAGCGCTGACCGAAGCCAACGAAGGCCTGGAGCAACGCGTCACCGCGCGCACCCATGAATTGTCGCAATTGAACGTCGCGCTCACCGAAGCCAAGGGCACAGCAGAGTCGGCCAACCAGTCGAAAACCCGCTTCCTTGCGGCCGTCAGCCACGACTTGATGCAACCGTTGAACGCTGCACGACTGTTCTCCGCCGCCCTCTCCCATCAAGACGACGAGTTGTCCACCGAGGCCCAGCAGTTGGTGCAGCACCTGGACAGCTCGCTGCGTTCAGCCGAAGACTTGATCAGCGATCTGTTGGATATTTCGCGGTTGGAGAACGGCAAGATCAACCCGGATCGCAAGCCGTTTGTACTCAACGAGTTGTTCGATACGCTCGGTGCCGAATTCAAAGCCCTGGCACAGGAGCAAGGCCTGAAATTTCGCCTGCGCGGCAGCCGTTTGCGGGTCGACAGCGATATAAAACTGCTGCGGCGGATTCTGCAGAACTTCCTGACCAATGCCTTTCGCTACGCCAAAGGCCCGGTGTTGCTGGGGATTCGACGCAGAGGCGGGCAACTCTGCCTGGAAGTCTGGGATCGCGGACCGGGTATTCCGGAGGATAAACAACAGGAGATTTTCGAGGAATTCAAACGCCTTGACAGCCACCAGACCCGCGCCGAGAAAGGTCTGGGGCTGGGGCTGGCGATTGCTGACGGGCTTTGCCGGGTACTTGGGCATCAGCTGCAGGTGCGCTCCTGGCCAGGCAAGGGCAGCGTGTTCAGCGTCAGCGTGCCATTGGCTCGGGCGCAAATCAGCGCCCCGGCCAAAGTCGCCGAGCTGAACGGCAAACTGCCGAGCGGCGCGCAAGTACTGTGCATCGACAATGAAGACAGCATCCTGATTGGCATGAACAGCCTGCTGACACGCTGGGGCTGCCAGGTCTGGACCGCTCGTAATCGAGAAGAGTGCATCGCATTACTCAGCGAAGGCATTCGTCCGCAGTTGGCGTTGGTGGATTACCACTTGGACGACGGCGAGACCGGCACCGGTTTAATGGCCTGGCTGCGCACCCAGCTCGGCGAGCCAGTACCGGGCGTGGTAATCAGCGCCGATGGCCGACCGGAAATGGTTGCCGAGGTACATGCGGCGGGGTTGGATTATCTGGCCAAACCGGTGAAACCGGCAGCGTTGAGAGCCTTGTTGAGTCGGCATTTGCCATTGTAGGAGCGAGCTTGCTCGCGATGGACTGAAGGACGACGCGTTTATCCTGCAAGCACGCGTCATCGTTAACGACCATCGCGAGCAAGCTCGCTCCTACACACTACTCAGGCATCTCCACCAACCCGTCCGCATCAGTCATCGCCCTCTCCAGCAGATCCGCCGGCAGGCTCTTGCTGGCCCGTGCGCCCAGCAGCTTGAGCTGCTCGCTTCGGCTGACCAGATTGCCGCGGCCTTCGGTCAGCTTGTTGCGTGCTGCGCTGTAAGCCTTGTCCAGTTGCTGCAGGCGATTGCCGACTTCGTCCAGGTCCTGAATGAACAACACAAACTTGTCGTACAGCCAGCCGGCGCGTTCGGCGATCTCACGTGCGTTCTGACTTTGTCGCTCCTGCTTCCACAGGCTGTCGATTACCCGCAACGTCGCCAACAAAGTGGTCGGACTGACGATCACGATGTTGCGGTCGAAGGCCTCTTGGAACAGATTCGGTTCCGCTTGCAACGCTGCGGAAAACGCCGCTTCGATCGGCACGAAAAGCAGAACGAAATCCAGGCTGTGCAAGCCTTCCAGACGCTTGTAGTCCTTGCCGGCCAAGCCTTTGACATGGTTACGCAAGGACAACACATGCTGTTTGAGCGCCGTTTGACCGATCACTTCGTCATCGGCAACAACGTACTGCTGATAAGCAGTAAGGCTGACCTTGGAGTCCACCACTACCTGCTTGTCGCCCGGCAACATGATCAGCACGTCCGGCTG
>JAPLSD010000779.1 GCA_026398835.1 Pseudomonas sp. | reverse complement strand
GTCAACGATGCAATGCTGGAAGTCTGGCAAGCCAACGCAGCCGGCAAATATCACCATGTCGAAGACGACCAGGACAAACCTCTGGACCCGAACTTCGAAGGCTTTGGCCGGGTGCCGGTGGACGCCGAAGGGCGTTTCCGTTTCACCACCATCAAGCCAGGCACGGTACCGGGCCTTGAAGGCACGACCCAGGCGCCACATCTGCTGGTGTTGGTGTTCGCTCGCGGGTTGGTCAAACACTTGCTGACGCGCATCTACTTCGACGGCGAGCCGGCCAACGCCGCCGACCCGCTGCTGGAATGTGTCCCGGCAGAGCGCCGCAGTACGCTGCTGGCCAAGGCGGATGCGTCGGGTACGTATCAGTGGAATGTGATTCTGCAGGGGACGGATGCCGAGACGGTGTTTTTCGATTACTGAGTGATCGTTCCCACGCTCCCGCGTGGGAATGCATCCCGTGACGCTCTGCGTCACAAGAGCGTCCATGGCGGCATTCCTTTGCTGCGCGTGGGAACGATCTCTCAGGCAATACGGAAAGGGGCTGTTGCAAAGTATGTCTAGACTCTCACTGTCCCCAAAGAGTGAAAAACCATGACAACAACAACGAGCTACTACACCGGCGAAGAGCGCAGCAAAAGGATTTTTGCGATAGTCGGTGCCTCTTCCGGCAACCTGGTCGAATGGTTCGACTTCTACGTTTACGCCTTCTGCGCAATCTATTTCGCCCCGGCGTTTTTCCCCTCCGACAACCCCACGGTGCAACTGGTTAACACCGCCGGAGTGTTCGCCGCAGGGTTTTTGATGCGCCCCATCGGCGGCTGGCTGTTCGGCCGGGTGGCCGACAAGCACGGGCGCAAGAACTCCATGATGATTTCGGTGCTGATGATGTGCGCCGGCTCACTGTTGATCGCCTGCTTGCCGACTTACAAGGACATCGGCGTCTGGGCGCCGATCCTGCTGCTGGTGGCCCGCCTGATTCAGGGCGTGTCGGTGGGCGGTGAATACGGCACCACCGCCACCTATATGAGTGAAGTCGCGCTCAAGGGGCAGCGTGGTTTCTTCGCCTCGTTCCAGTACGTGACATTGATCGGCGGCCAACTGCTGGCGGTGTTGTTGGTGGTGATCCTGCAACAGTTCCTTACCGAGGACGACCTGCGAGCCTACGGCTGGCGGATTCCGTTTGTGGTCGGTGCGATGGCGGCATTGATTTCGTTGTTCCTGCGTCGTTCGCTGAAAGAAACCACCAGCAAGGAAATGCGCGCAAACAAGGACGCTGGCAGCATCGCTGCGCTGTTCAAAAACCACACTGCCGCATTTATTACCGTGCTCGGCTACACCGCCGGTGGTTCGCTGATTTTCTACACCTTCACCACCTATATGCAGAAGTACCTGGTTAACACCGCCGGGATGCCCGCCAAGACCGCCAGTTACATCATGACCGGCGCACTGTTCCTTTATATGTGCATGCAGCCATTTTTCGGCATGCTGGCGGACAAGATCGGCCGGCGTAACTCGATGCTCTGGTTCGGCGCCCTGGGAACGCTGTTCACCGTGCCGATCCTGCTGACCTTGAAATCTGTGACCAGCCCATTCATGGCGTTTGGGCTGATCACCCTGGCACTGGCGATTGTGAGTTTTTACACCTCGATCAGCGGCCTGGTGAAAGCCGAAATGTTCCCGCCGCAAGTCCGTGCGCTGGGGGTAGGCCTGGCATACGCGGTGGCAAACGCGATCTTCGGTGGTTCGGCGGAGTACGTGGCCTTGAGCCTGAAATCGGTAGGTATGGAAAACTCCTTCTACTGGTACGTGACGGTGATGATGGCGGTCGCTTTCCTGTTTAGCCTGCGTCTGCCGAAACAGGCGGCGTATCTGCATAACGATCTTTGAGCTGTCGGCGCGCGCCTGAGTCCGGTGCGCGCCGCGTAAGGAACCCCCTATGCAACGACCGAGCAATCAATTGTTCGATGCCTATTTCACTGCCCGCGATATGCGTGAAGTGTTTTGCGATCAGGGCCGGGTACAGGCCATGCTCGATTTCGAAGCGGCGCTGGCCCGGGCCGAGGCGCGGGTCGGGTTGATCCCACAGACCGCTGTCGCGCCGATCGAAGCGGCATGCAGGGCAGAGCATTACGACTTCTTCGCGCTTGGTGAGGCGATTGCCACGGCGGGGAACTCGGCAATCCCGCTGGTCAAGGCACTGGGCAAACGGATCGCCGCCCAGGACGCCGAAGCCGAACGTTATGTGCATCTGGGAGCGACCAGCCAGGATGTGATGGACACTGGCCTGGTGCTGCAACTGCGCAGCGCCTTGCAGTTGATTGACAGTGAACTGGCGCGACTCGGTGACGCCCTGGCGATTCAGGCCGAGCGCTATGTGGCCACGCCGCTGGCCGGGCGCACCTGGCTGCAACATGCGACGCCGGTGACTCTAGGTATGAAAATCGCCGGTTGGCTGGGGGCCGTAACCCGCAGCCGACAACGTTTGCAGGAACTCAAACCGCGCCTGCTGGTGCTGCAGTTCGGCGGTGCTTCCGGGACCCTCGCGGCCCTCGGTGAGCAGGCCATGCCGATTGCCGAGGCGCTGGCGCACGAACTGCAACTCGCTCTTCCGGAACAACCTTGGCACACCCAGCGCGATCGACTGGTGGAGTTCGGGGCGGTGCTGGGCCTGATCGCCGGCAGCCTGGGCAAGCTCGGTCGCGACATCAGCCTGTTGATGCAGACCGAGGCGGCGGAGGTTTTCGAACCTGCCGCGCCGGGCAAGGGCGGGTCGTCGACGATGCCGCATAAACGTAATCCGGTGGGCGCTGCGGTGCTGATCGGCGCTGCGACCCGGGTGCCGGGTTTGCTCGCGACGCTATTCAGTGCGATGCCCCAGGAGCATGAACGCAGCCTGGGTCTGTGGCATGCCGAATGGGAAACCCTGCCGGAGATTTGTTGCCTGGTCTCCGGTGCCTTGAAACAAGCCTTGCTGGTGGCTGAAGGGTTGGAGGTCGACGCCGAGCGCATGGCGAAAAACCTTGAGCTGACTCAGGGCCTGGTACTCGCCGAAGCGGTGAGTATCGTCCTTGCCCAGCGCGTGGGCCGCGATACGGCTCACCATCTGCTCGAACAATGCTGCAAGCGGGCCGTCGCTGAGCAGCGCCACCTGCGCGCGGTGCTCGGTGATGAACCCCAGGTGAGCGCCCAACTTTCAGCCGATGAACTCGATCGTCTGCTGGACCCTGCCCATTACCTCGGTCAGGCCCATACCTGGGTCGAGCGAGCGGTGGCTGAACATTTTGCTTTGAATGCCTGAAGGAGACTGCTGTGGGATTCGTACAACTCGCCGATGGCGAACTGAACTACCAACTCGATGGCCCGGAAGAAGCGCCGGTGCTGGTGCTGTCCAACTCGCTGGGCACTGATCTGCACATGTGGGACCTCCAGATCCCGGCCTTTACCAAGCATTTCCGGGTGCTGCGTTTCGATACCCGCGGCCACGGTCGTTCACTGGTGACGCCTGGGCCTTACAGCATTGAGCAACTGGGCCATGACGTACTGGCGCTGCTCGACGCCTTGCATATTGAACGCGCGCATTTCTGTGGTTTATCCATGGGCGGGCTGATCGGCCAGTGGCTGGGGATCAATGCCGGTGAGCGTCTGCACAAACTGGTGGTCTGCAACACCGCCGCGAAAATCGGCGATCCGTCGGTGTGGAACCCACGGATCGAAACCGTGCTGCGCGACGGTCCGGCAGCGATGGTTGCCTTGCGTGATGCCTCGATCGCTCGTTGGTTCACTCCGGACTTCGCTGAGGCCAATCCGCAACAGGCGAAACAGATCACCGACATGCTCGCCGCCACCTCACCACAAGGCTATGCCGCCAATTGCGCAGCGGTGCGTGATGCTGATTTCCGCGAGCAATTGTCTTTGATCAAGGTGCCGACGCTGGTGATTTCCGGCACTGAAGATGCGGTCACACCGCCGTCAGGCGGGCATTTTATTCAAGAGCATGTGCAGGGCGCTGAATACGCCGAGTTCTATGCCGCGCATTTGTCCAACGTTCAGGCTGGCGCTGCGTTCAGTAACCGGGTGCTGGAATTTCTGTTAGCTGAAAGGCGTGTCTGAGGAGCTGCTCGTGGACGAGAAACAACGTTATGACGAAGGCCTGAAAGTGCGTCGAGCGGTCCTCGGCGATGCCCATGTCGACCGCAGCCTGAATGCCCTTACCGAGTTCAACTCGGAGTTTCAGGAAATGATCACCCGCCATGCCTGGGGTGATATCTGGACCCGTCCGGGCCTGCCTCGGCATACCCGCAGCCTGATCACCATCGCCATGCTGATCGGCATGAACCGCAATGAAGAACTCAAGCTGCACCTGCGTGCTGCCGCCAGCAACGGCGTGACCCGCGCCGAGATCAAGGAAGTGCTGATGCAGAGCGCAATCTACTGCGGT
>JAPLSD010000455.1 GCA_026398835.1 Pseudomonas sp. | reverse complement strand
CCTGGCCATCGAACGTGCCAAGCAGTTGTTCGGTGCCGATTACGCCAACGTTCAGCCGCACTCCGGCAGCCAGGCCAACGCAGCGGTGTTCCTCGCCCTGTTGCAGGCCGGCGACACCGTGCTGGGCATGAGCCTGGCCCATGGCGGTCACCTGACCCACGGCGCCAAGGTCAGCTTCTCCGGCAAGCTCTATAACGCTGTGCAGTACGGCATCGACACCGTCACTGGCCTGATCGATTACGACGAAGTCGAGCGCCTGGCGGTCGAGCACAAGCCGAAAATGATCATCGCCGGCTTCTCGGCCTACTCCAAGACTCTGGATTTCCCACGCTTCCGTCAGATCGCGGACAAAGTCGGCGCCTACCTGTTTGTCGACATGGCCCACGTCGCCGGTCTGGTCGCTGCTGGCCTGTACCCGAACCCGCTGCCGTACGCTGATGTGGTCACCACCACCACCCACAAAACCCTGCGTGGTCCGCGTGGTGGTCTGATCCTGGCCCGTGCCAACGAAGAGCTGGAAAAGAAATTAAACGCTGCCGTGTTCCCCGGCGGTCAGGGCGGCCCGCTGATGCACGTAATTGCGGCTAAAGCGGTGTGCTTCAAAGAAGCGGCCGAGCCTGGCTTCAAGGTCTATCAGCAACAAGTGATCGACAACGCTCAGGCCATGGCCGGCATTTTTATCAAACGCGGCTACGATGTAGTGTCCGGCGGCACCGACAACCACCTGTTCCTGGTCAGCCTGATTCGTCAGGGCCTCACCGGTAAGGAAGCTGACGCCGCTTTGGGTCGCGCTCACATCACCGTGAACAAGAACGCCGTACCGAACGATCCACAGTCGCCGTTCGTCACCTCGGGCCTGCGTATCGGCACCCCGGCGGTCACCACTCGCGGCTTCAAGGTCACTCAGTGCGTCGAGCTTGCCGGCTGGATCTGCGACATTCTCGACAACCTCGGTGATGCCGATGTCGAGGCCGATGTGGCGAAGAATGTGGCAGCCCTGTGCGCGGACTTCCCGGTTTACCGCTGAGAGCAGTTTTGGAGTAAATGACTATGCAACGCTACTCGGGCTTCGGCCTCTTCAAGCACTCCCTCAGCCACCATGAAAACTGGCAGAAGATGTGGCGCACGCCGACCCCTAAAAAGGTCTATGACGTGGTCATCGTCGGCGGTGGCGGGCATGGTCTGGCGACCGCCTACTACCTGGCCAAGGAACACGGCATCACCAACGTGGCCGTGGTCGAAAAAGGCTGGCTGGGCGGCGGTAACACCGCGCGCAACACCACCATCGTGCGTTCCAACTACCTGTGGGACGAATCGGCGCACCTGTACGAACACGCGATGAAACTGTGGGAAGGCCTGTCCCAGGACCTGAACTACAACGTGATGTTCTCCCAGCGTGGCGTCTACAACCTGTGCCACACCCTGCAGGACATTCGTGATTCCGAGCGTCGGGTCAGCGCCAACCGCCTCAACGGCGTCGATGGCGAACTGCTCAACGCCAAGCAGGTTGAGGACGAAATCCCATACCTGGATTGCTCGAAAAACACCCGTTACCCGATCATCGGTGCGACCGTTCAACGTCGCGGCGGCGTGGCTCGTCACGATGCCGTGGCCTGGGGCTTTGCCCGTGCCGCCGACGCCTTGGGCGTGGACCTGATTCAACAGACCGAAGTGATCGGTTTCCGCAAGGAAAACGGTGTGTGCATCGGCGTTGAAACAAACAAAGGTTTCATCGGCGCCAAGCGCGTCGGTGTGGTCACTGCCGGTAACTCCGGGCACATGGCCAAACTCGCAGGTTTCCGTCTGCCGATCGAATCCCACCCGCTGCAAGCGCTGGTGTCCGAGCCGATCAAGCCGATTATCGACAGCGTGATCATGTCCAACGCCGTACACGGTTACATCAGCCAGTCCGACAAGGGCGACCTGGTGATCGGTGCCGGTATCGACGGCTACAACGGCTACGGCCAGCGTGGTTCGTACCCGGTGATCGAACACACCATTCAGGCCATCGTCGAGATGTTCCCGGTGCTGTCCCGCGTGCGCATGAACCGTCAGTGGGGCGGCATCGTCGACACCACGCCGGACGCTTGCCCGATCATCTCGAAAACCCCGGTCCCGAACATGTTCTTCAACTGCGGTTGGGGCACCGGTGGCTTCAAAGCGACACCTGGCTCGGGCAACGTGTTTGCCGCAAGCCTTGCCAAGGGTGAAATGCATCCGTTGGCCGCACCATTCTCCATCGACCGTTTCCACAGCGGTGCGTTGATCGATGAACACGGCGCTGCAGCTGTCGCCCACTAACAGGAGAAATCCCTATGTTGCACATCTTCTGTCCTCACTGCGGCGAACTGCGCTCCGAAGAGGAATTCCATGCATCCGGCCAGGCGCACATCCCGCGCCCACTGGACCCGAACACCTGCACCGACGAGCAGTGGGGCGACTACATGTTCTTCCGTGACAACCCGCGCGGGTTGCACCATGAACTGTGGGATCACGTCGCCGGTTGCCGTCAGTACTTCAACGCCACCCGTGACACCGTGACCTACGAAATTCTCGAAACCTACAAGATCGGCGCCAAGCCGCAATTCACCGGCAAGACAGAAACGGCGAAAGTCGCCACTGGTCTGGGAGAGAAGGTATGAGCCAGATCAATCGTCTGTCCAACGGCGGCCGGATCGACCGCAACAAAGTCTTGAGCTTCACCTTCAACGGCCAGAACTACAAAGGCTTCGAAGGCGACACCCTGGCCGCAGCCTTGCTGGCCAACGGTGTGGACATCATCGGTCGCAGTTTCAAATACTCCCGCCCGCGCGGCATCTTCGCCGCCGGTGCCGAAGAGCCGAACGCGGTGCTGCAGATCGGCGCCACCGAAGCCACGCAAATCCCTAACGTGCGCGCTACTCAACAAGCGCTGTACCAGGGCCTGGTCGCCACCAGCACCAACGGCTGGCCGAGCGTCAACAACGACATGATGGGGATTCTCGGCAAGGTCGGCGGCAAGCTGATGCCACCGGGCTTCTACTACAAAACCTTCATGTACCCGCAATCGTTCTGGATGACCTACGAGAAGTACATTCGTAAGGCCGCAGGTCTTGGTCGTTCGCCGACCGAGAACGATCCGGATACCTACGACTACATGAACCGTCACTGCGACGTGCTGATCGTCGGCGGTGGCCCTGCTGGCCTGGCGGCTGCGTTGGCGGCTGCACGCAGCGGCGCCCGGGTGATTCTGGCGGATGAACAGGAAGAGTTCGGCGGCAGCCTGCTCGACTCCCGCGAAAGCCTCGACGGCAAACCGGCCACCGAATGGGTCGCCAGCGTTATCGCTGAGCTCAAATCCCTGCCGGACGTGGTGCTGTTGCCCCGCGCCACCGTCAACGGCTACCACGACCATAACTTCCTGACCATTCACGAGCGCCTCACCGATCACCT
>JAPLSD010000751.1 GCA_026398835.1 Pseudomonas sp. | reverse complement strand
TTTCGATCAGCTCGCTGCCCGGGATTGGCCGGTCGAACAGGTAGCCCTGGCCGACGTCGCAGCGGTGGCGGCGCAGGAACGCCAGCTGATCAGCGGTCTCGATACCCTCGGCGACTACTTTGAGTTTCAGGTTGTGGGCCATGGCGATCACCGCGGAGGTGATTTCCATATCGTCCTGGTTGTCCGGGATTTCATGAATGAAGCTGCGATCGATCTTGATGATGTCGATCGGGAATTTCTTCAGGTAACTCAGGGACGAGTAACCGGTGCCGAAGTCGTCCATGGCCAGGGTCAGGCCCAGGCGTTTCAGCTGGTCGAGCTGCAAGTGAGTGTCTTCGGTGGCTTCCAGCAGCAGGCCTTCGGTCAGCTCCAGCTCCAGCAAGGAGGAGGGCAGCTGTTCTTCCTTGAGGATGCCGGCGATAGACGCCACCAGGTCCGGGTCGGAAAACTGCTTGGGCGACAGGTTGATCGCCACTTGCAGATTGCCCAGGCCGGCGGCGGTCAGTCGCTTGCTCATGCGGCAGGCCTCGCGGGCGACCCATTTGCCGATGGGAATGATCAGTCCGGTTTCTTCGGCGACGCTGATGAACTGGTCCGGGCGGATCATGCCTTTTTCCGGGTGATTCCAGCGCAGCAAGGCTTCCATCCCCAGCAGGCGACCGCTGCGCAGGCAAAGCTTGGGCTGATAGAACACGTCCAGCTCGTTCTGGGTCAGGGCGCGACGCAGGTTGTTTTCGACGAACAGCTTATAGCTGGCCTCGGCGTTTAGCGCTTCGGTAAACACCTGAACCTGATGCTTGCCGTTGGCTTTGGCCTTGTGCAGAGCGAGCCCGGCGTTGCGCATGAGGGTTTGCGGGTCGCGGCCGTGCAGTGGCGCGCAGGCCAGTCCCACGGAGCCGGTGACGCTGATTAACTGGTTGTCGACGAACATCGGCTTGTCCAATGTCATCAATAACTGACTAGCGACCTGCTGGCCGGCCTCGAGATCAGTGTTGTCGAGCAACACCGCGAATTCGTTACTGGCGAAACGCGCCAGGCTGCCGCTCGGGCTCAGGCTGTTACGCAGGCGTCGGGCCAGGCTGATCAGCAGTTTGTCGCCGGTCTGGTGGCCGAGGCTGTCGTTGATCCGCTTGAAGTTGTCGATGTCCACCAACAGCAGGCTGATCGGTGTGTCGCTGTCGCGGGCGAAACGTTCGTCGAGGTTGCGGATGAACGCCGGACGGTTGCCCAGGTTAGTCAGGTTGTCGGTGTAGGCCAGACGCTCGATGCGTTGCTGGGCGAGCTTGGTCTGGGTGATGTCTTCGTAGATGCCGATGTAGTGGGTCAGCTCTCGATTGTCACCGTAGACCTTGGAGATCGACAGCTGGCCCCAGTAGGGTTCGAGGTTTTTACGCCGGCTTTTGAACTCGCCCTGCCAGCTGTTGCTTTTGGCCAGGCTCGACGGCGCGTCGAACAGCAACTCGCTGAGGTTCTCCAGCGCCGGCAGTTCCGACAGTTTGTGACCGTGGACTTCTTCGGTGCTGTATTGGGTGAT
>JAPLSD010000246.1 GCA_026398835.1 Pseudomonas sp. | reverse complement strand
CCAGAATTGCAATGTCAGTGCCAGTCAAGCTAGCCCAGTTTGCGTTATGGATTTTGTAGCTCTTGTATTCGTCCGGGGTATCATTGAAAAAATTAAACGTCACGCTGGCCTCAAAAGGCAGTGCTGCGACTGGGCGTACCAGATATAGGGATACACAGTGTCCGGCGGTGAGCACATAAGCGGGGCCGAGCGCATTGTTTTCTTCATCGCGCGTGTCAATAAGGCTGGCGGTGCACCGTGGCTGGTTATTCTTGAAAATTTTGCCAATACCATTCCAGTGGTTGTATGTATTATCATTATTTTTTAATAGTCTCGAGTTTGACTGGTTGGCCAGTCCCTCCCCAAGATCGCCTGCGTGTAAGGTTTGGGATAACAGAAGTACCCCTAAAGTGCAGCATTTAACTGTCGCAAGTGTATTTTTCATAACCGTTCCCTGGTAATGATGATGGCGCCGTACGGCATTTAAGGTTCGGCGTATTATTGCCACGTTGCGCGCGTAGAAGAGGTATATATCTATAGGTGTTTAGTCATTGCAGCTGGCGTATCGCTGAGTATTAGATGTCAGAGTGCGTGGGTGGCATTAATTACGGCGCTTCGCGATAACGCCCATTTTTACCATGCGCTGCCGTTGCTTGATTACCGCGCAGGCTGATCATCATGTTGATATCGATCCACTCAATGCCCAAAGCTTTGAGTTTTGGCAATTCTCGTTCGAGTACCGCCAGAGTTTGCGGGTAGGGATGGCCGATCATTACCGCCGAGCCCTGTTTGCGTGCCAGGCTGATTGCCGTCTGCAATTGGGCGTTGATGGCTTGTTCGGTGCGTTCGTCGTCGAGGAACACGTCCCGCGACACGCTTGCCAGTCCAATTTTCTGCGCCTCGGCGGCGGCCACGGTTTTGGCGCTGGTGCGGCTGTCGACGAAGAATTTGTGTCGGCGCTGCAAGTCGGCCATCAGCCAGGCCATGGCCTGGGGTTCGGCGGTCATGCGGCTGCCCATGTGATTGTTGATGCCGCTGGTGTAAGGCACGGCTTTGAACGCCGCATTCAGGCGTTTCTCAAGTTCTTCTATGGGAAGGTCGGGATGCCAGGCGAACGGACCGGTGGCCGGGTCCATAGGCATGTGCAGGATGACGATCTTGCCGGCGCGGTGGGCTTCGCGGGCAAATTCGGTGGCGTGGGGAGTGTCAGGCATGATCGCCGTGGTCACCGGCCCGGGCAGCGCCAGCACGCGGCGGTCGCGTGGCAGGTTTTGCCCGAGGTCATCGATGATCAGGCTCAGGTAAGCCTTGTGTGGGGTTGCATCCGTCTCGGCGGTTGCCGCATGAGCAGCACCCGCCAGACAGCTCAGCAGACTGAGAATGAGCCCAAAGCGCATCTCAGTTGCTGCGAGTAATGCTCAGGCCTTTGAGCAGGCTCAGGGCCTGGGCCAACTGATAGTCATCGTCCTGTGGCATTGGCTTGGCCTTGCCGGTCGATTTGGTCGATTTGGTTGGTTTGTCGGCCCCGCCGTTGCCATTGCCCAGGTGACCTTGCAGATCAGCTTCCTTGAAGTATTCACTGTCCTGCTCGTTGGTGATCTTGGCCTTGCGCACTTCAATATCGGGCACAATGCCTTGAGCCTGGATCGAGCGACCGTTCGGGGTGTAGTACAGCGCAGTAGTGATCTTCAGCGCGCGGTCGTTGTTCAACGGCAGCACGGTTTGCACCGAGCCCTTGCCGAAGCTGGTAGTGCCCATTACGACAGCGCGTTTCTGATCCTGCAGGGCGCCTGCGACAATTTCTGACGCCGAGGCGCTGCCGCCGTTGATCAACACCACCATTGGAACGGCTTCGCTTAGGTCTTTGCCGGTTGCGGAGAAGCGCAGTTCGGAGTTGGCGATGCGGCCCTTGGTATAGACGATCAGGCCCTTGGTGATGAAGTGGTCGACCACTTCAACCGCAGCTTGCAGCACGCCACCCGGGTTGTTGCGCAGATCGAGGACGATACCGTTGAGCTTCTTGCCGTTGTCCTTGCGCAGCTTGGCCAGCGCCTTGGAGACTTCTTCGCCGGTCTTGACCTGGAACTGGGTGATACGCAGATAACCATAGCCGGATTCGAGCAACTGGCTCTTCACGCTCTTGACCTGGATCGTGGCGCGGGCCAGCGTCACATCGAATGGCGCGCCGCCGTCGCGAACCAGGGTCAGGGTGATTTTCTCGCCGATCTTGCCCCGCATCTTGTCGACCGCTTCGGTCATGCTCTGGCCGCGAGTCGGCTGGCCATTGATCTTGACGATAAAGTCGCCGGCCTGGATGCCTGCTTTGGAGGCCGGGGTATCGTCAATCGGCGAGACGACCTTGATGAAGCCGTCTTCGGCGCCGACTTCGATGCCCAGGCCGCCGAATTCGCCACTGGTGCTTTCCTGCAACTCAGCGAAGTCTTCCGGGCCGAGGTAGGCCGAGTGCGGGTCGAGGTTGCTGAGCATGCCCTTGATGGCATTTTCCAGCAGGGTCTTGTCGTCTACGGGTTCGACATACGCTGCCTTGATCCGGTCCATGACCTCGGCAAAGGTGCGCAGTTCATCGAGCGGCAATGGCGCCTTGGTGGTGGCTGCTGTTGGCGCAGGAATGGCTTGGGCGGCAAACGCGTGGGGCGCACCGATCACTATGGCGATCGTCAGGGCCAGCGAGGTAAGGCGAGACAAATGCAGCATGTCGAACGAACTCCTAAATTAGGTGAATCAGCGCCTATCCTTGCGCGCGGCACCATTGTGCCGGATCGCTCGGGCGACCCTGCTGACGAATAGCGAAGTACAACGCTGGTGTGTCCTGGCCGCCACTGTTACCGACAGTGGAGATGGATTCACCGGCTTTGACAATGTCGCCAGCTTCTTTAAGTAATGTCTGGTTATGCCCGTACAGGCTCAAATAACCGTTGCCATGGTCGAGAATGACCAGCAATCCGGCCCCTCGCAACCAGTCGGCAAATACCACGCGACCGCCGTGTACGGCATGCACCTGGCTGCCAGCGGCGGCGCTGATCATCACCCCATCCCATTTGGTACGGGCATCATCACCACGGGTTTCGCCAAAGCGCGCAAGCAGTCGACCATCAACTGGCCATGGAAGTTTTCCGTGCGCTGATGCAAAAGGGCCACCGTAGGAAGCTCCGGCACTTGAAACCAAGGGGCCGGGCGCTGCTTTAGCCGGTTTGCGCGGGCTATCGTCGCTGGCGGCTGCCTGGGCCTCAAGCAAGCGCTTTTTTTCGGCTTCCTGCTGGGCGATCAGCGCTTTTTGGCGTGCTTCTTCTGCCTCACGGGCCTGACGGGCCAGGGTTTCTTCGATGGTTTTCAGGACTTTCGACAGGTCGGCCTGGTCCTGCTCACGAGCTTGCAGCTTCTGGTCGCGGGCCTTGACGTCGTCGCTGAGCTTGGCCAGCGCCAATTGGCGCTCTTTGCGGACTTTATCGAGTTCGTCGCGCTGGCTGTCGAGGCTGCTTTTCTGCACCAATAGCTGGGCTTGCTGCAGGGCGATGTCCTGTTCGACGTTGGCCAGTTGGCGCAGGGTTTCGTTGAAGTTTTTCAGCTGCTCCAGGCGTGCCTGGCTCAGGTAGTCATAATAGGTCAGGGTCCGGGCGAATTTTTCCGGATTTTGCTGGTTGAGCAACAGCTTCAAGTATTCCTGACGGCCGTTCTGGTAGGCCGCTCGGGCCTGAATGGCGATCAGTCGTTGCTGTTCAATGCGCGCGCTCTGGAGTTTTTTTTTCTCTTCATCGAGTCGCTGCAGCTCGGTTTCGCTTTTCTTCAGCTCTTTTTGCAGAGCCTCGACCTGCTTCTCCAGCTTGCCCATCTCGGTTTCGGTACCGCGCAGGTCTTTCTGCACGCCGGATTTTTCTTCCTGCAGCTTGCCCAGGAGCTTTTTCAGCTCGGCAATATCCTGACGCGTGGCGTCCAACTGTTGTTGGGTGTGCGCGCGCTCATCGGCAAAGGCCGGTTGGAGCAGGCAGACAAGAGCAAGGGCTATCAGGGCGCGAAGCATAGAGGCGGGCGACACCAGGGAAAGGGACAAGCCTAGTATGCCCGCCGCGGACCGCAAAAAAAACGCCTCAAAGCTACTGCTTTGAGGCGTTCGTCATAAAAAGCCATTTATGGCCCTTTATTGAGTCGTTTTACTATCAGACCAATATCGAAGTGCCAGTCATTTCTTCAGGTTGCTTGAGGTCCAGCAGTTTGAGCATGGTCGGCGCCACGTCGGCCAATACACCGCCTTCGCGGACCTTGAAGTCGCGTTTGCCGACATAAATGAACGGTACTGGCTCGGTGGTATGGGCGGTATGGGCCTGACCGGTGGACTCGTCCGACATTTGCTCGACGTTACCGTGGTCAGCGGTGATCAGTGCTTCGCCGCCAACTTTTTCCAGCGCATCGACAATCCGACCAACACACAGGTCCAGACATTCAACGGCCTTCACTGCCGCGTCGAATACGCCACTGTGGCCAACCATGTCGCCGTTGGCGTAGTTGACGATGATGACGTCGTAACGCTGGTTTTCGATGGCGTCGACGATTTTGTCGGTGACTTCCGGTGCGCTCATTTCCGGCTGCAGGTCATAGGTGGCGACTTGCGGCGACGGGATCAGGATGCGCTCTTCGCCCGGGAAGGGTTCTTCACGACCGCCGGAGAAGAAGAAGGTCACGTGGGCGTACTTTTCGGTCTCGGCGATGCGCAGCTGCGTCTTGCCGTTTTTCGCCAGGTAATCGCCCAGCACGTTTTCCAGGCTACCCGGCGCAAAGGCTGACGGTGCCGGAATGCTGGCCGCGTATTGGGTCAGCATGACAAAAGCAGCCAGTTTCGGCTGGCGGGCGCGCTCGAAGTCCTTGAAGTCGTCTTCGACGAACACTCGGGTCAGCTCGCGGGCGCGGTCGGCACGGAAGTTCATGAACACAATGGCATCGCCGTCTTCGACCTTGACCGGCTCACCGATGGTCGTGGCTTTGACGAATTCGTCGTTCTCGCTGCGTTCGTACGCCGCTTGCAGGCCTTCCTGAGCGGTGGCGGCATTGAATTCGCCGTTGCCGTCGACGATCAAGTTGTAGGCCTGGGATACGCGATCCCAGCGATTGTCGCGGTCCATGGCGAAGTAACGACCAACGATGCTGGCGATCCGGCCCTTGCCGAGAGCGGCGAAGGTCGCGTCCAGCAGTTCAATCGACGACTGGGCGCTTCTCGGCGGCGTGTCACGGCCATCGAGGAAGGCGTGCAGGTAGATTTTCTCGGCGCCGCGTTTGAATGCCAGTTCGGCCATGGCCACCAAGTGGTCCTGATGGCTGTGCACGCCGCCGTCGGACAGCAAACCGAGGATATGCACCGCTTTGCCAGCGGCAACGGCTTTATCCACGGCAGCGCAGAGGGTCGGGTTCTCGAAGAACTCGCCGTCGCGGATCGATTTGGTCACCCGGGTGAAGTCCTGGTACACCACGCGGCCGGCGCCAAGGTTCATGTGGCCGACTTCCGAGTTGCCCATTTGCCCGTCCGGCAAGCCAACGTCCATGCCTGAACCCGAGATCAAACCGTTCGGGACAGTGGCGCACAGACGGTCAAGGACTGGCTTTTTGGCCGAATAGACGGCGTTGTGTTCGTGGCTTTCGCTGTAACCGAAGCCATCCAGAATCATCAGGACCAAAGGTTTAGGCGTGGTAGTCATAGATTCCACTCGTGGCTGGGTTAAAAGAAGGCGATGGAAAAGGGAGTGGCAGTTTAAAGCTAAGTTCCGACCGCGTCACCGCCGGGCGGGGTGTGGTCGGCCAAGGCGGCTGTGTATACTGGCCGACATTTTAACGCCCTGGAACCTCCTTCGATGGTTGCTCACCTGATTGAATTTGCCACTAACCACTATTTGCTCGTCGGTATCTTCGTCGTACTGCTGGCGTTGCTGATCGCCCGCGAGATGAGCCGCGGCGGTCGCAGCCTGAGTACTCGTGAGCTGACCTCGCTGGTCAACAGCGACCAGGGCATAGTGGTCGACATCCGCCCAGCCAAGGATTTCGCCGCCGGTCATATCGTCGGTGCGCTGAACATTCCTCAAGACAAGCTGACCGCTCGCGTTGGCGAGCTGGAAAAGCACAAGGCCAAGACCATTATCCTGGTCGACGCCCTGGGTCAGCATTCCGGCACTCACGCCCGCGAACTGCTCAAGTCCGGTTTCACTGCGGCCAAGCTTTCCGGCGGTGTTTCCAGCTGGAAAGCCGACAACCTGCCGCTGGTGAAGTGACATGAAAAACGTCGTCGTCTATTCCAGCGATTACTGCCCTTATTGCTCGCGTGCCAAGTATCTGCTCGAGAGCAAAGGCGTAGCCTTCGAAGAGAT
>JAPLSD010000360.1 GCA_026398835.1 Pseudomonas sp. | reverse complement strand
TAACACATCATCGTGCACGCCAGGCTCACTACGTGCGTGTTTCTTGCGTGGTGGTTCGGCTTCCAGCATCTCTTCGTCGACGTCATCGGTCGCGGACAGGCGCTCGTGATGTTCTCGTGCTGGCGGCTCCAGATCCAGGCGCATAGGCGGCGCCATGGGCTCGTCGGTCAGGTCGTCAAGTTCGAAAGAGAGAGAGGGTTCGGTGCGGCGGGGTTCAATCGCTTCTGCGCGTTCGGCAGCCGAGCCGCTGAACAGGCTGTCGGACCACTGTTCTTCCTCGTCGCTGGTGGTGTCCCGGCGCGCGCTCAGTGAATCTTCTTTGTGTTTGCGCTCTTGGCCGAATTCCTTGGTTGGCTGGATTTCCCGTTGTTCAAGCCTGGCGAGTTCTTCGTCGAGGTCGAGGTCGTCCAGATCGAGTTCGGCGGCCGTCCATTGTTTCTGGCTGATGGCCCGCTGTGGCGGTGGTTCGACCGGTGTGGGCTCGTCGGGTGCGACGGCTTCCTTGCCAGTGCGTTGCTCGAGCAACTGCCGTGCGGCGTTAAACACCTGCAGGCATGAGCCGCAACGAACCACTCCGCGGGCCACGCTCAATTGGGCGTGGCTGACGCGAAAGCTGGTTTGGCAATGCGGGCACTGGGTGACGAAGCTGTCGGTCATGCGGCAATCCGGTTTATGCAGGCGTCCATTCTAGCGCCGACGGCCGGTGATGCGCACCCAACCTTCGCGATTGGCAATCGGGTCCAGATCGAAGTCCTGGGCATAGGCCGCTGCGACGTCTTCGCCTTGTTCGGCGAGGATGCCCGACAGCGCCAGACGGCCGCCCGGCTTGACCAGGCTGGACAGTTGCGGCGCAAGCGAAACCAGTGGGCCGGCGAGGATGTTGGCGACCAGTACGTCGGCCTGAACCTGCGGTAAATCCTGTGGCAGATACAGTGGGAACAGTGCTTCGGCGATGTTGTTGCGCCCGGCGTTGTCGCGGGATGCCTCTAGCGCCTGCACGTCGATGTCGGTACCGACGGCTTCTTTGGCGCCCAGCAGCAGGGCAGCAATCGCCAGAATCCCCGAGCCGCAACCGAAGTCCAGTACGTTGCAACCCTTCAGGTCCTGGCCGTCGAGCCATTCCAGGCACAGCGCGGTTGTCGGGTGGGTGCCGGTGCCGAACGCCAGGCCTGGATCGAGCAGCAGGTTGACTGCGTCCGGCTCCGGTGCAGCGTGCCAGCTCGGGACGATCCACAGACGCTGACCGAAACGCATTGGCTGGAAGTTGTCCATCCAGCTGCGTTCCCAGTCCTGGTCTTCGATCACTTCGCTGTGATGCTCAGGCAACGGACCGCCCGTCAGCAGCTCCATGTGGGCCAGTACGCTCGCCGCTTCGGTGCCGTCTTCGAACAGCGCCAGCAGATGAGTGTGGGACCACAGCGGGGTAGTGTTCAGTTCCGGTTCGAAGATCGGCTGATCTTCGGCGTCCATGAAGGTCACCGAAACGGCGCCGACTTCAAGGAAAGCGTCTTCGTAGGTTTCGGCTTGTTCTGGGCTGATGGCGAGACGGACTTGCAGCCAAGGCATGGCGGGCACCTTTGAAAAATGTAATTGCAGCCTAGCGGGCTGTGAGAAGCGCGCAAGTTTACGCGAGGCGAGCGCAGAAGACGACAAGGGTGACACGGGATGGGCTCTTCGTAGGAGCGAGCGGTGCGGCGATCCGACTTGCCCGCGAAGAACGATGACGCGGTCGGCCTGAAAGATCGCTGCGCCTGAATCGCGGGCAATCGAGCGTCGACCGGCTGCTCCTACAGGGGGAAGGTGTTGTCTCCAGAAACAACAAAGCCGCTCGAAAGCGGCTTTGTTGGTCTGGATCAAGCTTAGTGCTGCTTGGCCAGCTTGTGTTCCAGGTAGTGGATGTTGACTCCGCCTTCGCAGAAGCCTTCATCGCGGACCAGGTCGCGGTGCAGCGGGATATTGGTTTTGATCCCGTCGACAACGATTTCATCCAGCGCATTGCGCATGCGCGCCATGGCTTCATCGCGCGTCGCCCCCCAGGTGATCAGCTTGCCGATCAGGGAGTCGTAGTTCGGTGGCACCTTGTAACCGCTGTAGAGGTGCGAATCGACCCGTACGCCATTGCCGCCTGGAGCATGGAAGTGCTTGACCATGCCTGGGCTTGGGATAAAGGTTTTCGGGTCTTCGGCGTTGATCCGGCATTCCAGCGCGTGGCCGTGGATCTTCACGTCGTCCTGGGTGTACGACAACTTGTTGCCAGCGGCGATGCTGAGCATCTCCTTGACGATGTCGATCCCGGTGACCATTTCCGATACCGGGTGCTCTACCTGGACTCGAGTGTTCATCTCGATGAAGTAGAAGTGGCCATTCTCGTAAAGGAACTCGAATGTGCCGGCGCCACGGTAGCCGATGTCGATACAGGCTTTAACGCAACGAGCGAGTACTTCCTGGCGCGCTCTCTCGTCGATGCCCGGTGCCGGCGCTTCTTCGAGAACCTTCTGGTGCCGACGTTGCAGCGAGCAATCGCGGTCGCCCAGATGGATGGCGTGGCCCTGGCCATCGGAAAGTACCTGGACTTCCACGTGACGTGGGTTGGTCAGGAATTTTTCCAGGTAGACCATTGGGTTGCTGAACCACGCGCCAGCTTCGGCCCGGGTCTGCTTGGCCGCTTCGATCAGGTCTTCTTCGCGGTGCACTTCGCGCATGCCGCGACCACCGCCGCCGCCAGCGGCTTTGATGATCACCGGATAGCCGACTTCGCGACCAATGCCGATAGCG
>JAPLSD010000108.1 GCA_026398835.1 Pseudomonas sp. | reverse complement strand
CATGGCCCGGCACAAGGGCGGGCCAGTCTGGCTGTTTGCTTATGGCTCGTTGATCTGGCGCCCGGAATGCTCGGCGGTCGAGCGGGTACGCGGGCGAGTGCATGGCTACCATCGAGGCTTGTACCTGTGGTCTCACGAGCATCGAGGTACACCGGAATTGCCGGGTCTGGTATTGGGGCTGGATCGAGGCGGCTCTTGCAGTGGTTTTGCCTATCGGCTGCCGGAAGACCGGTTGGAAGCCTCGCTGTTTGCCCTGTGGCAGCGTGAAATGCCGGTGCCGTCTTATCGCCCACACTGGCTCAATTGCCGACTGGAAGACGGAAGCAAGGTTCAGGCATTGGGGTTTGTTTTGGAGCGGCACCTGCCCAGCTATGCTGGCAACTTGCCAGACCATGTGCTGAGCCAGGTGTTCGAAAGCGCTTGCGGACGTTACGGTACCACTCGCGATTATGTCGAGCAGACCGTCCACGCCCTGGACTCAAGCGCTGCCATTCAGGCTCGCATTAAGCGAGTACTTCGCAGCTCGAACTGACGCTGTTCTTGTGCCACAACGTTGGTGCAAGGAAGCGTTAACTCCGCTGGATCGGTCACGACGGCGAAATATGTTGATTATTTGCCGAGGGATATATGGAAGCTGTTTTAGTTGGGCGTCCTGAGCTCAACAGCCCGAACTACTTTTTAGGGTGATTCGGGCTGATGTCTTTATTTAACGAACCTGCACAACCACTTTCCCAACCGCCTTGCGCTGGCCGAGATCATTAATGGCATTCGCCGCTTGTGCCAATGGATAAACCTGCGACACCAATGGCTTCAACTTGCCCTCTGCAAACCATCCAAACAATTGCTGGAAGTTCGCTGCGTTGTCCTGCGGTTGGCGTTGGGCGAACGAGCCCCAGAACACGCCGACCACCGCCGCGCCTTTGAGCAGAGCAAGGTTCACTGGCAGTTCAGGAATGCGCCCGCTGGCGAAGCCGACTACCAGAAGGCGGCCGTTCCAGGCAATGGCACGGATGGCCTGGTCGAACAGGTCGCCGCCGACTGGGTCGTAGATGACGTCGGCGCCCTGGCCGTCGGTCAGGCGTTTGATTTCGTCTTTCAGATTGGATTCGGTGTAGTTGATGAGCTCATCGGCCCCGGCGGCCTTGGCGACGGCGAGTTTCTCGGCGCTGCTGGCGGCGGCGATGACCCGGGCGCCCATGGCTTTGCCGATTTCCACCGCCGCGAGGCCGACGCCGCCGGAAGCACCGAGCACCAGCAGGGTTTCGCCGGGTTGCAGGTTGGCGCGTTGTTTCAGCGCGTGCATCGAGGTGCCATAGGTCATGCTGAACGCGGCGGCGGTGTTGAAGTCCATGGCCGCTGGAATCGGCAGTACGTTGTAGCCAGGCACTGCGACCTGCTCGGCGAAGCTGCCCCAGCCTGTCAGCGCCATGACCCGGTCACCGACCTTGAGATGACTGACCTTTTCACCCACCGCGCTGACCACGCCGGCCGCTTCTCCACCGGGGGAAAACGGGAAGGGCGGCTTGAACTGGTATTTGCCCTCGATGATCAGCGTGTCCGGGAAATTTACCCCGGCGGCGTGCACGTCCAGCAGGATCTCGTTCTTCTTCGCTTGAGGACTGGCGACTTCTTCCAGCACCAGCGTTTCGGCAGGGCCGAAGGCTTTGCACAGCACGGCTTTCATCAGGGCTATTCCTTTGGGAGTGATGGCCGATAAGTGTAGGTGTGTGGGTCAAGCGGTCAACGAGCATGCCCCGCCCTGATAGTCAGCCATAAGCTTTGCGCTTGGGCTCCGACAGGCGGGTCCGTATGCTAGTGGCCATACTGGCCACTAGGCCGAAAACCGGATAAGGAGTGAACTGTGAAAGAGTGGATCATGTTGATGCTGGCCCTGTCTCTGCCAATGGCAGCGATGGCCGAAGAAGCCAAAGAGGGTGCCGCACCGAAAGTCAGCTACATCAGTCTGACTCCGCCATTCGTTGGCAACTATGGTCTGGATGGCGGCCCGAAACTCAAGGTATTCAAAGCCGACGTGGCCTTGCGTGTGACGGGAGATGAAGCGGCACAAGCAGTGAAGGCCAATGAGCCGTTGATCCGCAATCAGTTGGTGGCGCTGTTTTCCCAGCAAACCATTGAGGCCATGAGTAACGTCGAAGCCAAGGAAAAGCTTCGTCAGGAAGCCTTGAAGCAGACGCAGCAAGTGATGAGCGACGAAACCGGCAAGCCGATGGTTGATGACCTGTTGTTCAACAATTTGATTATCCAGTAATGCTGGATCTGTAGGAGCAGCCGGTCGACGCTCGATTGCTCGCGATAGCGGCCTCTAAAACGCCATCGCCGGCAAGCCATGCTCCTATAGATAGCGCCCTCAAGACCGCCATCGCGAGCAAGCTCGGCTCCTACAAAAGGCGTGGTCCCCCGGCAAGCCGTGCTCCTACAACGCTGCGTTTAGCGCAACGCCAACACCGCCGCCCATT
Organism: Pseudomonas sp.; assembly: GCA_026398835.1. Lineage (GTDB taxonomy): Bacteria > Pseudomonadota > Gammaproteobacteria > Pseudomonadales > Pseudomonadaceae > Aquipseudomonas. The sequence goes on along the minus strand of JAPLSD010000108.1, from coordinate 364 downwards.
GCTCGGCTGTCACCGGCATCACCGACAGCCGACTGCCTTTGTGCACCAGCGGCAATTCATCCAGTGCAGCTTGTTGTTTCAGGTAACCCAGCCCGAGCACTTTGGGGAAGGTTTCGACATGAGCGACGTTTATCGCGCTCCACGGATTTTTCTCGGTGTTGGCTTTAGGGTCGAAATACATGCTTTCCGGCTCCAGCGCGGTCGGGTCCGGGTACGCCGCTTCGGTAATTCGCCCGATCCCGGCAATGCCCGGTTCAGGGCAGCTGGAGTGATAAAAGAAAAACTCATCGCCCACCGCCATAGCCCGCAGAAAGTTACGCGCCTGGTAATTGCGCACGCCGTCCCAGCGCGCTTCAGCGAGCTT
>JAPLSD010000258.1 GCA_026398835.1 Pseudomonas sp. | reverse complement strand
CAGCGCTTTGGCCTGGGGGGTGGCCAGTGTGTTACCGCTGCCGAATATCTCGCTGGTGTTCCTCGCCGCCGTGCTCCTGGTGGCGGTGCGCAGCAGCCTCGGCCCGGCATTGGCCTGTGCGGCGCTGTCGTTTCTGACCTACGACTTTCTGTTCATTCCACCCAATTTCTCTTTTGCCATTCAGCGTGAAGAAGACGTGCTGACGCTATTGTTCTTCCTGCTGATGGCGGCATTGACCGGCAACCTCGCCGCGAGGCAACGGCGCCAGCTGCAGGCCTTGCGCGACACCCAGGAAGAGACCAGCGAGCTGCTTGACCTGTCGCGTAAACTGACGGCGGCCACTGACCGCCAGGCGGTGATCAGCGCCGCCGCGCAGCATTTGAACGGTTGGAACGATCTGCAGCTGTGCCTGCTCAATCGCGAGGGGCAGGTCGGCTGGAAGGTTGAAACCGGTGGCCCCTTGCAGTTTTCCGAAGCCGAGCGCGCCGCCGCCGACTGGGCCTGGCAACACGATCAACCGGCGGGCATGGGCACTGGAACCCTGCCATTCGGACATTGGTGGTGGTGGCCATTGTCGGTGGAAGAGGGGCCGCTGGCATTATTGGGGGTGTGTACGAAAGACGGGCAGCCACTCAGTGGTCAGCGCCGCCGTTTGTTGACCGCGTTGAGTCAGCCATTGGCTCAGGCTCTGGCCCGGGCGCAATTGGCCGAGGATCTGGAGGCGGCACGCCTGCATGGCGAAACCGAGCAACTGCGCAGCGCTTTGCTGGCGTCGGTGTCCCACGATTTGCGCACGCCGCTGACCTCCATGCGCGGCAGTATCGATAGCTTGCTGGCCTTGGGCGAAGCGATTCCGTTGGAGGACCGCCGCGAGTTGCTCGAAGGCACCCGCGATGAAGCCGAGCGGCTGGATCGCTATATTCAGAACCTTCTGGACATGACCCGCCTCGGTCATGGTGCGCTGAAACTGGCGCGGGACTGGGTGTCGCCGGCTGATATTGTCGGCAGTGCACGGAATCGACTGCGCGCGGTACTGGCACCCTTGCAGGTCAGCACCGATGTGCCGAGTGAGTTACCGCTGCTTTACGTGCATGCGGCGTTGATCGAGCAGGCGCTGGTCAATGTGCTGGAAAACGCCGCGCGCTTTTCGCCGCCTCAGGGGCGCCTGCAACTGTGCGCAGGCTCGAACGACAGCGAGTTGTTTTTTTCCGTGAGCGACGAAGGGCCGGGGATTCCGGAAGCAGAGCGAGCCAAGATTTTCGACATGTTCTACACCGCCGCGCGCGGAGATCGGGGAGGGCAGGGCACGGGGCTCGGTCTGGCAATCTGTCAGGGCATGGTCGGCGCCCATGGCGGACGGATCAGCGTGGCTGACGGTATCGACGGTCGCGGAACCTGCATCACGATCCATCTACCCTTGCAGGAGCAACCTGGACTTGAAAGTGAAGCCTGACGCTCCATGCGCTACTCTTGCGGCACTTCTTTGTATTGATCGGAAACCATGAGCCAGACCGCGACTATTTTGGTCATTGACGACGAACCGCAGATCCGCAAATTCCTGCGCATCAGTCTGGCCTCTCAGGGCTATAAGGTGCTGGAAGCCGGTACCGGCAGCGAAGGGTTGGCTCAGGCGGCCTTGAACAAGCCCGACTTGCTGGTGCTCGACCTCGGCTTGCCGGACATGGACGGTCAGCAGGTGCTGCGCGAGTTCCGCGAATGGTCGACGGTACCGGTGCTGGTGCTGTCGGTGCGCGCCAGCGAAGGGCAGAAGGTCGAAGCCCTCGACGGCGGGGCCAACGACTACGTGACCAAGCCTTTCGGCATTCAGGAATTTCTCGCTCGGGTCCGCGCTTTATTGCGTCAGACACCGACGGGCGAAGCGCAGGAAGCGGCGCTCAAGTTTGGTCCGCTGACCGTGGACCTGGCGTATCGCCGGGTCTTGCTGGACGACGTCGAAGTCGCGTTGACCCGCAAGGAATACGCGGTGCTGGCGCAACTGGCGCGGCATCCCGGACGGGTCATCACTCAGCAGCAATTGCTCAAGGACATCTGGGGCCCGACCCATACCGAAGACAGCCATTACCTGCGGATTGTGGTCGGTCATTTACGCCAAAAACTGGCGGATGACCCGACTCAGCCAAGGTTTATCGTGACCGAGGCGGGGGTGGGGTATCGGTTGATTGAGGCCTTGGGTTAGGTGTCGTTCCTTGACCTTCAGTTCTGCTCATTCTCATACCGATCCAGCGTATCGCGGGCGATTTCCCGGCCCAGGGCGATCAGCTCCGGCGCTTTGTAAAACTCGAAAAACCGGCAGACCCGCTTTGGCACGTTGATCAGGATATCCGGCGGGTAGCCGGCGATCTTGTATTGCGCCAGGGAGGTCTGCATCACTTCGAAACTCTGGTTGATCAGGTCCAGCAATGAGGCCGGGCCAACGTTGTCGATGATGAACGAACCGGTGGCCGACCTCGGCGCACCTTCGGCTTCAGCTTCCGGGGCGGCGGCCGGTTGCTGGGCTTGGGGCTCGGCGGACTCGATCCACGGATTGCTGATGCCGATGGCCTCCGTGCGCAAGGCTTCCTGTTCGAGCAACAGCAACTGTTCGGCCTGTTTTCGGCGAAACGGCAAACGCGAACCCAGGGAGTTGATCAGGTTGTCGAATCGGCTCTTGAATGCGGCGGGGCGCTGGATCACCGGTAATTGATAATGCCTTTGGTTGGTCGAGTTGAGGTTGACCGCGATGATCAGGTCACAGTGGCTCGACACGACCGGCACGATCGGTAGGGGGTTGAGCAGGCCGCCGTCCACCAGCATCCGATTACCCTGCATCACCGGGGTGAACAGGCTGGGAATCGCTGCCGAGGCGCGCATTGCCTGGTGCAGACAGCCTTCCTGGAACCAGATTTCCTGTTGGTTGGTCAGGTCCGTGGCAACCGCCGTGTAGGGGATGCGCAGGTCTTCGATATTGACTTCACCGACGATCTTGCGGATCTGCCCGAAGATCTTTTCCCCTCGAATCGCTCCGAGACGGAAACTGACGTCCACCAGGCGCAACACGTCGAGGTAGTCCAGGCTTTCAATCCAGTCCCGATAGTCGTTGAGTTTGCCTGCGGCATAGATCCCGCCGACCACTGCCCCCATGGAACAACCGGCGATGCAGGCGATGTCATAACCGCGTCTTTCGATTTCTTCGATTACCCCGATGTGGGCATAACCCCTGGCGCCCCCTGAGCCCAGCACCAATGCGACACGCTTCTTCATGACTCGCCCCTTCGTAAAACGTGAGTCAACAATGCGCCCATCAAGGGCCTTGCTTCAATCGTCGTTGCTAATGGGAGTATAGGGCAGGTCGTTTTTCCGACATTCAGTGATGGCAGACGAGTATTCTCGCCCCAGCTATATTCTTCAGGGTACGGCAGGCACTTTTTACGGTGCCGACCGTCTACCGTGCACGATTGTTTTTCTTGTTGAGGTGTCATTGATGAAAGCCTGGATTTGTCTGCCTTTGATTGCGTTGGCTCTGGCCGGTTGTGCAGGGAAAACCGCGTACCGTGACAGTTGCGGTAGCGAGCTTGACGCGGCCTGGCATGAGCTGGACCTGGCCAAGGTCGAAGGTTTCGCGGGCACCGTCAGTTACTCCAAAGCGCTGTCCTTGTTGACCGGGGCCAAGACCCAGCAGCAGTTCGAGGCGTACGAAGGCTGCACGAAAAAAGCCGAGAGGGCCCGTTTCTATATCCGTGAGTCGCGCGCGGGTCGTTGATAGAAGGGCTTGATGATGTAGCGCAATGCTTGAGGCCGTGTTTGCCTGCAGCATGGCGGCAGGCTTGAGGTCATTGCGTCACAACATTGATTCTTCGATTCGGGAGTACGCGATGTCTGCCTTGGTTGATCGGTTGGTGGCTCAGGTGTTGAGCCTGGACGTTCGTTTGCTGGCCTGCCAGGCGCGGCTGAGTGCGACGACCGATGATGAAGCGCTGCACGATCTGCGCACCACGGTTCGCCGTTTGCGCAGTCTGCTGCGACCCCTTCGAGGTTTACCCGGCGTCGAGCAATTGGAAGCGGCGGCCGCTGCGATTGGAACCCTGACCACTCCCTTGCGCGATCGGGAAGTACTGGCCGCTTACCTGCACAGCCATGGTCAGCATGAGGCGGCCGAGCGTCGCTCAGTGCAAATGGCCAAAGCGTATCCCGCTGTGGCGACCAGTCCGGAGCTGGCGCGACTGTTTCTCATACTCGACGCGTTTCCGCGCTTTTTGCGGGCCTCCCAGCGTCAGGGATTTCTCAAAGATTTACGTCTGTGCATCGAAAAGCGACTGGCCAAACAATGGAAGGCTCTGGATAAGGCGTTGCACGATCCCGCCCATGACCGGCATCGCTTGCGTCTGTTGATCAAGCGAGTGCGATATGCAATCGAAGCTTATCCCGAACTGGATCGCTTGCCCGAGCAGGCTATGCCTCGACTGAAAGCCGCTCAAGAGACGCTCGGCAACTGGCATGATTGCTGGCAATGGCTGGCCAAGGCTGAACAGGAGGCTGACTTGCTGCCGTGTGTAGCGGTGTGGCGAGTGACCATGGCCCAGGCTGAAGGCCGCGCAGATCGTGCGCTGGACAAGTTGAGCAAGGCTTGCTTCAAATCCTGAACACACCGCAGATCGCTCTAGGTCGCCCTGCCGAAGGCTGCGTTCGGCTTATCTGTCAGCCTTTTTGGCCGGAATAAGTGCTGTGCAGCCATCATCTGGTGGTTAAGATCCTTGAGTCTTTTTCCTGGTTTGAGGTGTTCATGCGCTTTTCTGATTTGGTCGATGCCGCCCGCAGCCATCCGCTGGAGCTGTCTATCCCGGCAGAGTGGGCTCAGGGGCGTGCCAGTTTTGGTGGGCTGGTGGCGGCTTTACAGTACGAAGCCATGCGCGCCAAAGTCCCTGCTGATCGCCCGGTGCGTTCGCTGGCGATCACCTTTGTCGGCCCGGCCGAACCTGATGTGCCTATCCGCTTTGAAGTGGATGTACTGCGTGAAGGCAAGGCCGTTAGCCAGGTGTTGGGTCGTGCGATGCAGAACGGACAAGTGGTGACCCTGGTCCAGGGCAGCTTTGGTGCCTCGCGTCCCTCGGAAGTCGACGTCGCGGCCGAACCGGCACCCGAAATGAAACATTGGGATGAGTGCCAGGAACTGCCTTACATCAAAGGCGTGACCCCCGAATTCATGCGCCACCTGGCGATGCGCTGGGGTGTCGGCGGTTTGCCGTTCACCGGCAACAAGTCGCGGGAGATGGGTGGTTGGGTGCGTTTACGCGGGGATGTGAAGGAAGAGCCGCTGACCGAGGCGCATATCCTGGCGCTGGTGGATGCCTGGCCGCCAGCCCTGTTGCCGCACCTGAGCAAACCGGCGGCGGGCAGCACCCTGACCTGGACCATCGAGTTCGTCCAGCCGTTGCTGGCGCTGAACACTCTGGACTGGTGCAAATACCGCGCGGTGATCGAGCATGCCCGTGACGGTTATGGTCACGCGGCCGCAGCGCTGTGGAGCCCTGAAGGACAGTTGATCGCCGTGAGTCGACAGACCGTTACCATCTTTGGTTAAACCTGATCAGTGCCGGTGGCGCTCACGCCAGGCTCGCCACCAGCCGCCGCTCAAGAAAAACCGCGGAAAGGTCAGAAACTGTTCGACCAGTAAGCGTTGCACCGCATCTTTGCGATCACTGAACGGCTCGGACGCTTGCGCCTCCAGGCGGTGACCGTGACGTTGCAGGGCCAGCGCGGCGAGCAAGCCAACGACACCGATGGCGAAGTTCAGAAAGCTCATGCCGAACACACCCGAAACAATCAGCAAGAACGCCAGAATAAACAGCGGTACGGCAATCAGGTGCAATACCAGATTGGTCGGGTTGCGATGGTTGCCGGGGTACTCGCGCCATTGCCAGGCGGGGAGATTAGGGTGACGTTTGCCCATGTGGGTAATCCTCGATCCGTGTGAAACACATAGATAAAGAATAGGTCGGGCAAACGGCTTCGGCGAATCAAGGCTGGCTATGGGGGTGATAGCTAGCACGGCCTTTGAATTGCCCGCGATAGGCGTTCTTACAGCTTGAGCTGCCCGATCGCCTTGCTCAATTCGCCGGCCAACGTCGCCAGTTCGTTACTGGTGGTGGCCGAATCGATGGTCTGCTGCACGGTGTTCTCGGTCACGTCGCGAATGCTCACCACCGCACGATTCATCT
>JAPLSD010000295.1 GCA_026398835.1 Pseudomonas sp. | reverse complement strand
GCCGGTTTGCCGCTGTCACGCAGGGCGGCCGCGTAATGCACCATCTGCCGGGCGACGGCGATCTGCGTGGCCATGTCCGCCAGGCGGAAGGCCACGGCCTGGTGCTCGATCAGCGTCTTGCCGAAGCTTTCCCGCTCGCGGGCATAATCGCGCGCCGCTTCAAACGCCGCCCGGGCCATGCCCACCGATTGCGAGGCAATCCCGACACGCCCGCCTTCAAGGTTAGCCAGGGCGATCCGGTAGCCCTCACCCTCCTCGCCCAAGCGATTGGCGACTGGCACTTTCACATCTTCGAACAGAATCTGGCAGGTGTCCGACGCATGCTGGCCGAGCTTGTCTTCGATCCGCGCAACCTTATAACCAGGTGAATCGGTGGGGACGATAAACGCGCTGATACCGCGCTTGCCGGCACTCGGATCGGTCACTGCAAATACGATCACCACCCCGGCGTTCTGCCCGGAAGTGATGAACTGTTTGCAGCCGTTGAGCACGTAGTGATCACCGTTCAGTCGGGCACGGGTTTTCAGGCTGCTGGCGTCGGAACCGGCCTGCGGTTCGGTCAGAGCAAAGGCCCCGAGCATCGCGCCGCTGGCCAGCGGTTTAAGGAATTGCTCTTTCTGTTGATCATTGCCGAATTTGAGGATCGGCACGCAACCCACTGAGTTGTGCACGCTCATGATGGTCGAGCAGGCGCCGTCACCGGCGGCGATTTCTTCCAGGGCCATGGCGTAGGCCAGGTAACCGGTGTCGCAACCGCCCCACTGCTCCGGCACCAGCATGCCGAAGAAACCCAGTTCGGCCATCTCGCCGATGGCTTCCTTGGGGAAGCGATGTTCGCGGTCCCACTCGGCGGCGAACGGTTTCAGCCGTTCCTGGGCAAACTGCCGGGCCGCTTCGCTGATCTGTAGTTGTTCGTCAGTCGGGAGCATAAGGATTCCTTAGTACAGAACTTCAACGGCCATGGCCGTGGCTTCGCCGCCACCGATGCAGATGGCTGCCACACCGCGATGTAAGCCTTTCTGGCGCAGGGCCGAGAGTAGCGTCACCAGAATTCGCGCACCGGACGCACCGATCGGATGGCCCAGGGCGCAAGCGCCGCCGTGCACGTTCACTTTCTCATGAGGGATTTCCAATTTGCCCATGGTCACCAGACTGACCACCGCAAAGGCTTCGTTGATTTCGAACAGTTCGACCTCATCCAGCGACCAGCCGGTCTTCTTCATCAGCTTCTTGATCGCACCTACCGGTGCTACCGGGAACAGGCCCGGAGTATCGGCAAACGCGGCATGGCCGTGAATCACTGCCAGCGGTTTGAGGCCGCGTTTTTCAGCCTCGGAGCGGCGCATCAGCACCAATGCTGCAGCACCGTCGGAAATCGAACTGGAGTTGGCCGCGGTCACCGTGCCACCTTCGCGGAACGCTGGTTTCAGTCCGGCGATTTTGTCCAGTTTGGCTTTGGGTGGTTGTTCATCGTCGCTGATCAGCTTCTGCTCTCTGCCGACCATCACCTGCAACGGCACGATCTCGGCGGCAAAACTACCGTCGCTGATAGCCTGCTGGGCACGGGTCGTCGACGCGATGGCAAACGCGTCCTGGGCTTCGCGGCTGAAGCCGTTAGCCTCGGCGCAGTCTTCGGCAAAGGTGCCCATCAGGCGGCCTTTGTCGTAGGCGTCTTCCAGACCGTCGAAAAACATATGGTCGATGACCTGGCCATGGCCCATGCGCAGGCCACTGCGGGCGCGATCCATAAGATACGGTGCATTGGACATGCTTTCCATACCACCGGCTACCACCACCTCGGCGCTACCGGCAACGAGCATGTCGTGGGCCAAAATGGTCGCTTCCATGCCGGAACCACACATTTTGTTCAGCGTGGTGCAGCGGGTCGACTTGTCGAGCCCGGCGCCCAGTGCCGCCTGTCGCGCAGGTGCCTGACCGAGACCGGCCGAGAGCACACAACCGAACAGCACTTCTTCCACCGCGTCAGGTGCAACACCTGCACGCTCGACAGCAGCACGGATTGCAGCGGCACCCAGTTGCGGTGCGCTCAGGCTTTTCAATTCGCCCTGAAAGCCACCCATTGGGGTGCGGACGGCGCTGACAATAACAATCGGATCGTTGGAAATAGTCATGACAAATCCTCCTTACTTGGCGGCCATGCGCAAGGCACCGTCGAGACGGATCGCCTCACCGTTGAGCATGCTGTTTTCAATAATATGCCTAACCAGCGAAGCG
>JAPLSD010000405.1 GCA_026398835.1 Pseudomonas sp. | reverse complement strand
GTATTCGGCATGTTTGGCCCAGGCAAGCGTTTCAGTGGCGCCAACAATCACGTTGAGACCCATGAACACCTTGATGTCTGCCGGGTTGCGACCGGCCCGGGCGGCACTGGCACGGACCTTGTCCACCTGCACCTTGGTCGAGGCCTTGTTCTGCCCACTGATAAACACGCACTCGGCATGCCGCCCGGCGAACTGCAAGCCGCGATCCGAGCTGCCTGCCTGGAACAACACCGGCGTACGTTGCGGCGAAGGCTCGCAGAGGTGATAGCCCTCGACCTGATAGAACTCGCCGTGGTGCCGGACTTTGTGGACCTTGTCCGGCTGCGCGTAGATCCGCTGCTGCGGGTCATTGAGCACGGCGTCGTTTTCCCAGCTGCCTTCCCAGAGTTTGTAGAGCACTTGCAGGTACTCATCGGCCTGGTCGTAACGCCGGTCATGTTCGACCTGTTCGCCCAGACCCATGGCCTGGGCGGCGCTGTCGAGGTAACCAGTGACGATGTTCCAGCCAACCCGGCCGCGGCTCAGGTGATCGAGTGTCGACATGCGCCGGGCGAACAGATACGGCGGTTCGTAGGTCAGGTTGGCGGTCAGGCCGAAGCCGAGATTTTTGGTGACCGCAGCCATGGCCGACACCAGCAGCAATGGATCGTTGACCGGTAGCTGGATCGACTCTTTGAGCGGCACCTCCACCGAGTGTTGATACACGTCGTAGACGCCGACAATGTCGGCAATAAACAACCCGTCGAACAACCCGCGCTCCAGCAGTTGCGCCAGTTCGGTCCAGTACTCGAGGGTTTTGTATTGGGTCGAATTATCCCGTGGATGGGTCCACAGCCCGTGGTTGATGTGCCCGATGCAATTCATGTTGAACGCATTGAGCAGGATCTTTTTTCTGGTCTTCAACTGCTCGCTCATCAAATGGTCCCCCGCAGCGGAGGATTTTCATCGTTGAGGTAGTAGTTGCCGACCGCGTGGTACTTCCAGCGCACCGGGTCGTGCAGGGTGTGTACCCGGGCGTTGCGCCAGTGACGGTCCAGACCATGCTCGGCCAGGGTTGCCTGGCTGCCGGCCAGTTCGAACAAGGTGCTGCCGGCCGCCAGGGAAATTTCGGTGCTGATGGCGCGGGCTTCGGCGACGGCAATTGAAGCGGCGGCGACGGTCTCGGCGTTGGTGTCAGCCTGAGCCCTGTCGAGAAATTCACCGGCGCGCTCCAGCAGTGCTTCGGCGGCGTGCAGGCGAATGCTCAAGTGGCCGAAACTCTTCAGGGTCAATGGGTCTTCAGTGGCTTTGTCGTTGCCGGAATCAATCCACGGCCGGGTTTTGGTTCGCACAAAATGCAGTGCGTCTTCATAAGCGGCGCGGGCGATGCCGGTGTCG
>JAPLSD010000184.1 GCA_026398835.1 Pseudomonas sp. | reverse complement strand
GGCTGACCGAGGACCACACCGTCGCGCTCACCTTTGTTGATGATAATGCGATGGGTGAACGGATTGGGGTCCATACCGATCAACTCGGCCACTTCGACCTTCTCGTTGACCAATGCGGAAGAGTTGAGCAACTCGCGCAGCCGAACGTTCTGCTCGGTCAAGGCAGCCAGCTTTTGCATGCGGCCTTGCAACAGCAGGTTTTCGGTCTTGAGTTTTTCGTTTTCGGCGACCAGTTCGGTGCGGCTGCCAAATTGGCTGGCCACACCTTGCCATAGCCGCTGCGGCAGGTCGGTGATCCAGTAAGACTGCATCAGCACCAGCGACATTTGACTACGCACTGGTTTGAGCAGTGTGAACCGGGCATCGACCACCATCAGCGCGACCGATAGCACGACCAGCACCAACACGCGCACGCCCAGTGAGGGGCCTTTGGCGAAAAGCGGTTTAATAAGCCGCTCCTCCCAGGCAAATGTTCTCGTTATTCATACGGCATCAAACCGGCCTGGAGCAGATTGACAGAAGATAAACGCCAACAGGCAGCACTGCAAAGTGCTGCCTGAGAGCGAAACAGCATAGAAGCTCTTGGCGAAATTACTCGCTGGAGAGCAGATCCATGGTGTGTTTATCCATCATTTCCAATGCACGGCCACCGCCGCGAGCAACACAGGTCAGCGGGTCTTCGGCGACGATTACCGGCAGACCGGTTTCCTGAGCCAGCAGTTTGTCCAGGTCACGCAGCAGTGCACCACCGCCGGTCAGTACCAGACCACGCTCGGCGATATCGGAAGCCAGTTCAGGAGGCGATTGCTCCAGAGCGCTTTTCACGGCCTGAACGATGGTTGCCAGAGACTCTTGCAGAGCTTCCAGTACTTCATTGGAGTTCAGGGTAAATGCGCGTGGAACGCCTTCAGCCAGGTTACGGCCGCGAACATCGACTTCACGGACTTCGCCGCCCGGGTAGGCAGTACCGATTTCCTGCTTGATGCGCTCTGCGGTGGACTCACCGATCAGGCTGCCGTAGTTACGACGCACATACGTGATGATCGCTTCGTCGAAGCGGTCACCGCCAACCCGTACGGATTCAGCGTAAACCACACCGTTGAGGGAGATCAGCGCGATTTCAGTGGTACCACCACCGATATCGACGACCATCGAACCGCGGGCTTCTTCAACCGGCAGACCGGCACCGATGGCAGCAGCCATTGGCTCTTCGATCAGGAACACTTCACGGGCACCGGCACCGAGGGCCGATTCACGGATGGCACGACGCTCAACCTGGGTGGATTTGCATGGAACGCAGATCAGCACACGAGGACTAGGCTGCAAAAAGCTGTTTTCGTGAACCTTGTTGATAAAGTACTGCAGCATCTTTTCGCAAACGCTGAAGTCGGCGATCACGCCATCCTTCATCGGACGAATGGCAGCAATGTTGCCCGGTGTACGGCCGAGCATGCGCTTGGCCTCGGTGCCGACAGCAACGACACTTTTCTGGTTACCGTGCGTCCGAAT
>JAPLSD010000151.1 GCA_026398835.1 Pseudomonas sp. | reverse complement strand
GGCTGCCATTAAAAAGCCAAAGCGGTCTAGCGGCATGTGCGTATCTCATCACGATTCATTCGAGTCTAGCAGTGTGACGGATGCTAGCCCTTCTGTACGGGAAATTAAGGATTATCCATGCGGCAGCTATCAAATGTATCCAGGTTAAGCCGCGTCTTGTTTATGGGACTCCTGATAGGCAGCTCAGCGACAGCACACTCTTCGCCGATTTCGTCGTTAACGCCATCAACTGGCGTCATTGATGTTGCGCCGAACGACGCCGTCGCGCAGGCGATCCAGGCCATTCTCGCCCCGGGAGGCTCAATGCCTGCCCCTTTACCAGCCACCTCTGCGGGCCACCAACGTGTGGATGTCAGCCGCGCGGTCATCGATTTTTATGCGCAGCGAGGCTTTCGTGCGGCCTGGACTAACAAAAGCGACGTCGCCCAGCTGTTGAAACGCCTGAACGACACTCAGGCCGACGGTCTGGACCCTAGGGATTTCCGCATTGACGAGCTGGCCAGAGCCCAAACATCGATGCAAACGACGGCGCCAACCCCCGCACAACGCGCGACCTTTGATATAGCGGCCAGCCATACCTACATTACGGCGCTGCTCCAGTTGCGGCGCGGCAAAGTCGATCCCTCTCGCCTGGAACTACAGTGGAACTTCGACCCCGTCGACATCGATCCTCGTGAAGACGTCAAAGCCTTCTTCGCCGCCATCGATGCCCATGACGTCGCCCGCGCGTTCAATCAAGCGCCGCCACAAGAAGCGATTTACGGCAGGTTGCGAGAGGGGTTAGCGCAACTGCGCCGGGTTCGAGACACTGGCGGCTGGCCGCAGATTGCCGCAGGGCAAGTCCTCAAGCCGGGAGTGACCGACGCCTCAGTCGCGGCGTTGCGCGCCCGTTTGACGGCCGGTGGTTATCTGAACGAGCCAACCGCAACACCGACTGACTACGACGAAACCGTTGCCGCTGCGGTTAAAAAGTTTCAAGCCGAGCAATACCTTCCGGTGGACGGTGTCGTGGGTGCGACGACACTCGCTGCACTGAACGTACCCATCGAGGCGCGAATCGACCAGGTCCGAGTGAACATGGAACGGGCGCGCTGGCTGCTGTACAAACTTCAGGGAACCTTCGTCATCGTCGACATCGCCGGGTACAAGGTCGCGTTCTATCGTGACGGCAAGGCTATTTGGCGTTCTCGTGTACAGGTCGGTAAACCGTTTCGCAGCACACCGGTGTTTCAATCCCAGATTACTTACATAACCTTCAATCCCACCTGGACAGTGCCCCCGACGATTCTCGTCAAAGACATTCTTCCCAAGATTTTAAAAGACCCTCATTACCTGGACGCACACCTGATCCGAGCCATCGATAGACAAGGGGCTGTCGTCGATCCGTCGACCATCGACTGGCACAACCCGCGCGGCATCACCCTCCGTCAGGATGCCGGCCCCGACAACTCCCTCGGCCAAGTGGTCATTCGGTTTCCCAATGACTATTCGATTTATCTCCACGACACCCCTCATCGAGACTTGTTCGCTCAATCACGCCGCGCCACCAGCTCCGGCTGCATCCGGGTCGAAAACCCGCTGCAGTTGGTAGAACTGTTGTTCAACGACCCGGTTCATTGGAATAGCGCCGCGATTCAAGCGCAGTTAGCCAACGGCAAGACGGAAAACATTACGCTCCCCGTCAAAGTGCCGGTGCTATTAGCCTATTGGACCGTGGACCTGAGTATCGATGGTCGAGTGACGTTTAAACCCGATGTGTATGGGCACGATCTAGCGGTATTGCGGGCGTTGAATCTGCCTTCGGAACGGTCTGTTTTGGATTTGCAGCGGGTAGGGGGTCCCGCTGTGGCGGCGAGGCAAAACAAGTAATAGGGGGAAGGGGAACGGATTTGTTTTTCGAGCCTCTATAGGGGCGGCGTTGAGGCGCATAGAAATAAATCTGCCCCCCCTTTTTTCTACTTTTTCTATATCGCTTTTTGGGTGCGCACAGCGTTACCGGCTAGGTCCGTCTTTAATTACAGCACTTTTCAGATAAGCGTGACTGAGCTCACCATGGAGTAATGGTTGATGACCATCAAGATCAAAGGAGTGATTGCCAGCAAAATTGGCTTTGCCTCCCACCAAAATGCTGTGCCAGTTTTGCGAGAGCTTGCTGTGCTCAACGATGGTGATACCGATTACAACGATCTTGTTCTTGAACTCGTTGCCGATCCGCCCTTTCTGGAAGCGCGGACTTGGCGTCTTGACCGTCTGAGCAAAGATTCAAGTCTTCACATTGCTGAGCGCAATCTGAACCTCAATGCTGGATATTTGGCTGACCTGACTGAAAGTCTTAACGCGAGTGTTGTTTTACGCCTTAGTTGTAAAGATGAAGTGCTTTATAGCCAATCGTTTCCCGTTGAGCTTTTGGCGAAAAATGAATGGGGAGGCGTCCTTTCCATGCCGGAGCTGTTGGCCGCGTTTGCGATGCCAAATGATCCTGCTGTGGATCGAGTATTGAAATCTGCTGCTGATGTACTGCGTCGTGCCGGGAAGAAAGATGGCATTGACGGGTATTCCGGCCAATCGAGAACCAGAACGTGGGAGCTGGCTTCAGCTCTATGGTCAGCGGTGTGTGGCCTTAGACTGAGCTATGCCCTGCCTCCCGCGAGTTTTGAAACTCAAGGACAAAAGGTACGAACGCCTGGTTTGATTCTGGAAGGCGGCGTGGCGACGTGTCTGGATACCGCATTGCTTTTTGCGGCGGCGTTGGAACAGGCAGGGCTCAATGCTTTATTGATCCTGACCAAGGGCCACGCGTTTGTCGGTGTGTGGCTGCAGCCGCAGGAGTTTTCTCAACTCATCACTGATGAAGCGTCGGCTGTACGAAAACGGATCGATCTAAAAGAAATTCTGGTTTTCGAAACCACGCTGGCAACCCAGATGCCCGTACCCGGCTTCAGCCAGGCCGTGTCCAACGCTGAGCGCCAGATCAATGATGAAGATTTCATCATGGCGGTTGATATACATCGTGCCCGGATGCAACGCATTCGTCCTCTGGCAATGTCATCGACGTCGCTAAAGGTTGACGACAGTAATGAACCGCAAGCATTCGAGGCGTTAGAGCATGCGCCTGTCCTTCCAGGCTTTGATGTGGAGATAGCTTCTGAGGTCGATAGTCCAGCGGGAAAGCTCACGCTGTGGCAAAGAAAACTGTTGGACCTCACCACGCGTAACCGGCTCTTGCACCTACCCGATAGTGCAAAAGGTGTACGTCTGATATGCCCGGATCCTGCTGAACTAGAAGATCAACTTGCCAGTGGTAAGCGCATTCGGATCGTCTCAATGCCTGATCTGGAAGCCGGAGGCAGAGATGCGGCGCTCTATGAACAGCAGAATCGAGAGAATTTACGCGATGAGTATGCGCGTACAGCATTAACAACACGCGGTGAGGTACTGGCCACCTTAGAGAAGAGCAAGCTCGAAGTCGCCTTGATCGAACTGTATCGCAAGGCCCGTAGTGACCTTGACGAAGGTGGCGCCAACACGCTCTTTTTGGCGATCGGGTTTCTGAAGTGGAAAAAATCTGCAGACGACCCAAAAACCTATTCGGCGCCGCTCATATTGCTGCCGGTCAAACTTGATCGCAAAAGCGCGCTGTCTGGCGTGACGATGACCCTGCTTGAGGATGAACCACGCTTCAATTTGACGTTGCTTGAGCTACTTCGGCACGACTTTGAACTGGTGATTCCGGGATTGGAAGGCGAGCTTCCTACCGATGAGAGCGGCATCGATGTTGAAGGTATCTGGAATACAGTGAGACGGGCAGTCCGGGATGTTCCTGGGTTTGAGGTGACGACCGAACTCGTCCTGGGGACCTTCTCCTTTGCCAAATACCTGATGTGGCAGGACTTGGCTGCTCGCTCTGAGCAGCTTCTACAAAGTCCTCTGGTCAAGCATTTGTTGGAGCGCACAGCAGGCGGAGCAGGATTCACTTCGTCAGGCGAGTATC
>JAPLSD010000385.1 GCA_026398835.1 Pseudomonas sp. | reverse complement strand
TCGCTATCACCCGGCAGCAAACTTCGGCTGGCTGGCGTGGGCGGCGGTGTTCGTCGTGCATTTCATCTCGTTGCGACGCTTGGCGCCGATGCTGCCCGCTGCCGCGTTGAGTGCTGCTCATGTGCTCGGTTGCTGGCTGCTGATCGGTGTGCTGGCGCTGGAGTTGCGTTACGGCCTGCTGCTGTTGTCCGAGCAGTACAACGCCTGGCGCTGGTTGGGCTGGGCGATTCTGCCGAGCCTGTATCTGGTGCTAATGGCCGCGCCTCGCAGCTGGCCATGGCCGGTCTCAACGTATTCCCGCGAATACCGAGTGTACGCGGCGCTACCCTTGGCATTGCTGATGCTCGGCTGGTTCTGGCTGGCGAATATCGCCAGTGACGGTACCGCCGAGCCACTGCCCTATGTACCGCTACTCAATCCGCTGGAGTTGGGTCTGTTGTGCGCGCTGTTCGGGGTTTATGCCTGGTCCCGAAGTGCGGTCATGCAATGGGCGATCCGCGCCGACTATGCCGAGCGCGCCACGCAGCTGGTGGCCGGCGTGTCGCTGTTTGCCTTCTTCACCGCACTGGTGATGCGCAGCGCTCACCATTGGGGCGGCGTGCCATTTGAGCTGGATGCGCTGCTCGAATCGATGCTGGTGCAGGCCGGCCTGTCGATCGTCTGGACGCTGATTGCCCTGAGTCTGATGATCGGCGGCCATGTGCGTCACCGCCGCGAAGTCTGGCTGATCGGCGCTGCGCTGATCGCAGTGGTGGTCGCCAAGCTATTCTTTGTCGAACTGAGCAACCGGGGCGGGCTGGCGCGGATCGTGTCGTTTATCGGCGTGGGTGTGTTGTTGCTGGTGGTGGGCTATTTCGCACCGCTGCCGCCCAAGCGTGCCGAAGCTGAGCCGGGTACTGAAAAACCGGCCAATGAATCTGAAGGAGTGTCATCTTGAGTCAGAAGCTGAGTCTGGGTTGGTTGGGGGCTGTCGGGTTGTGTGTGGCGTTGTCAGCAGGTGCCCAGGATAAACCGGGAGATTTCACCACCCACGTGCCGTTGACCCTGAGCGGCGAAGGCCCTTGGTATCGCCTCGAGTTGCCGATGGCGGTGCAGCTGAAGGCACGTCAGACCGATCTCAGCGACGTTCGGGTGTTCAACGCCGCCGGTGAAGCCCAAGCCTACGCGCTGGCCCGCGAGCAGGCGCGGACCACCGAAAACCGCACTCTGAACGACGTGAAGTGGTTCCCGCTGTACAACTCGGCGGACGCCAGCGAAGCCACCCCGAGTATCCGCGTGCAATCGAGCGCCAACGGCACCTTGGTTGAAGTCCAGCCCTCCATTCAGCTGGAGGCCGGTGAAGAAGTCCTCCGTGGCTGGCTGCTGGATGCCAGCGCAATCAAAGCTCCCTTACAGCAGTTGATCCTTGACTGGACCAGCGAGCGTGACGGCTTCCAGCGCTTCAGCATTGAAGCCAGCGATGACTTGCAGCATTGGCAGTCCTGGGGCGAAGGGCAGGTGGCGCGCCTGTCGTTTGCCGACGAGCGTGTCGAGCAGCACGAAGTCGGTTTGCCGGGGCAGTCGGCGCGCTATCTGCGCCTGCTTTGGAATACTCCGCAATCGGCGCCGGTCCTTACCTCAGCCCAATTGGAGAGTGCCCGCACCAATAGTCTGCCGCTACCGTTGGTTTGGTCACAGCCGCTGAACGGCAGCAGCGTGAAGGCGGGCGAATACACCTGGCAACTGCCAATGGGCCTGAGCGTCGAGCGTTTGCGGATCGAGCTGAACCAGGCCAACAGCCTTGCGCCGGTGACCCTGTTCGGCCGTCGCGAAAGCAGCCTGCCGTGGCAGCCGCTGAGCAGCGGTTTGCTCTATCGCCTGACCCAGAGCGGTCAGGATGTGGTGCAGGACGAATTGCAATTGCCCGGTCAGACCGTTCAACAGTTGAAACTGATCGTCGATGAACGTGGTGGTGGCCTGGGCGCCGAAGCCCCTGCCTTGCACTTTGCCGTGCGGGCGACGCAGCTGGTGTTCCTGGCTCGTGGCGCAGGGCCCTATACGCTGGCATTGGGTAGTTCGACGGTGAAAGCGGCGAATCTGTCGCTGTCGACATTGATTCCGGATTACAGCACCAAGCGATTGGCCGCACTGGGCCAGGCCACCGTCGATGGTGGTTCGGTGGCGACTCAGCCGATCACGGCGACGCCGCTGGTTACCTCTGGCACCGATTGGAAGAAGGTCGGTCTTTGGTCCGTTCTGTTGCTAGGCGTGGTGCTCCTCGCCGCCATGGCATTCAGTTTGTTGCGTAAGCCACCGGCGAAAACCTGATTTTTAGCGCTCCGCAAAGGCAATCTTTCAGTCAGACGAGATGCTGAAACTGTGAGGAATCTTCAGGCACCTTCGGTCGGTTTCGGACTACGCTCAACCCGGCGCATGAACTCTATCTGCCTTAACTGGGTCTGACAGGAGGAAATGCGCCTCGACTCGCGTTAAACTGCGCGGGTTTTCAGCCCCCCTATTCATCCGGAGCCATCCATGTCCCGCGTTACCCTAAGTCGTTATTTGATTGAGCAGACCCGCAGCAACAACACTCCTGCCGATCTGCGCTTCCTGATCGAAGTGGTGGCGCGTGCTTGCAAGGAAATCAGCCACGCCGTCTCTAAAGGCGCCCTGGGTGGTGTTCTGGGCAGCATGGGCACCGAAAACGTGCAAGGCGAAGTGCAGAAGAAGCTCGACGTGATTTCCAACGAAATCCTGCTCGAGGCTAACGAGTGGGGCGGTCACCTGGCCGGCATGGCGTCCGAAGAAATGGACAATGCCTACCAGATCCCGGGCAAATACCCGAAAGGCGCCTACCTATTGGTTTTTGACCCACTGGACGGTTCGTCGAACATCGATATCAACGCACCGGTCGGTACTATCTTCTCGGTGCTGCGTTGCCCGAACGAATACCTGAGCCAGAACGAAGCCTTGAACGAAAAGGCCTTCCTGCAACCAGGCACCGAGCAGGTAGCCGCCGGTTATGCCATCTACGGCCCGCAGACCATGCTGGTGCTGACCCTCGGTGATGGCGTGAAAGGCTTTACCCTGGACCGTGAAATGGGCAGCTTCGTGCTGACCCATGAAGACATCAAGATCCCGACCTCCACTCAGGAATTCGCGATCAACATGTCCAACCAGCGTCACTGGGAAGCTCCGGTACAGCGCTACGTCAGCGAATTGCTGGCTGGCGAAGAAGGCCCGTTGAAAAAGAACTACAACATGCGCTGGGTCGCCGCGATGGTCGCCGACGTGCACCGCATCCTGACCCGTGGCGGCTTGTTCATGTACCCGCGCGACAGCCGCGAGCCGTCCAAGCCGGGCAAACTGCG
>JAPLSD010000081.1 GCA_026398835.1 Pseudomonas sp. | reverse complement strand
GGTCTACGCTGAGTTCGAAAGGCATGGGATCGGCTTATTCGGCGGGGCGCAGAAGAGGCTGCGCGAAAGGCCGATATATTACCCATATGTTTCACCTGCGGCGACCGTTGTAGAGCATTCGCGGGCTGTTGTGGCGAGGGAGCTTGCTCCCGCTGGATCGCGAAGCGGTCCCAAAATCGCCAAACGCGTTTTGTCAGGTAAAACGCATAAGACGGTTTTGCGGCTGCTGCGCAACCGAGCGGGAGCAAGCTCCCTCGCCACAGGGGATCGGGTCGATTACAGCCCTAATTCTGACAACCCCGGATGCTCATCCGGACGCCGGCCCAGCGGCCAGTGGAACTTGCGGTCGCTTTCCTTGATCGGCATGTCGTTGATGTAGGCGTATCGGTTGGACATCAGCCCGTGCTCGTCGAACTCCCAGTTTTCGTTGCCATAGGAGCGGTACCAGTTGCCGGAGTCGTCGTGCCATTCATAGGCATAACGCACGGCAATGCGGTTATCGGTAAAGGCCCAGAGCTCCTTGATCAGCCGATAGTCGAGTTCCTTCGCCCATTTACGGGTCAGGAAGCCCTTGGCTTCTTGGCGTCCACTGGCGAACTCGGCGCGGTTACGCCATTGAGTGTCCAGGGTATACGCCAGGGAAACCCGTTGCGGGTCGCGGGAGTTCCAGCCGTCTTCGGCCAGACGAACTTTTTCGATGGCCGACTCACGGGTGAACGGCGGAAGTGGCGGACGAGCTTCAGCGTTAGATGACATTTAAAGTCTCCAGTGAAAGATAACGTTCAAGCCGGTGTTGTCTTGTTTAGAACACTCACAGGTCCAATAACTTTCGCGCCATGCATTGCGCATTATCGGCGGCACTCTGATCGCCCATGACAAGCGCAACGGTAATGGCGCCGTCGATCAGGATAAGCAACTGTTTGGCCAGCGCCTCCGGGTCGTGCACGCCATGTTCCTTGCACAGCTCGAACACATAGTCGAGCAGCTTCTGTTTATGTTCCTTGGCCACCAGACGCACCGGGTTTTGCGGGTCGCCGGTTTCACCGCTGGTGTTGATGAACGCACAGCCGCAGAAGTCTTCACTGGCGAACCAGCCCTTGAGTACCGTGAACAGGTTCAGCAGACGCGCCTCTGGAGTAGGGGCCTTGTCGACTTCACTGCGCAACCAGTGCATCCAGCGCAGATCACGGCGCTGCAAGGCGGCGACGGTCAGGTCGTCCTTGTTCGCGAAGTAGCGATAAATACTCTTTCTGGAGACACCGGCGGTCTTCACCAGAAGCTCCATGCCGGTGGCAGCGATGCCATTTCTATAGATCAGCTTTTCGGTGACATCCAGAATAATGTCGCGTGTGTCGTTGCTAGTAATTTTGTTCATGTGGCGAACAGTAGAACGATCGTTCTCCTTGGTCAATAAGTTATTTTTATTAGCGCCGATCGTTCCCGC
Organism: Pseudomonas sp.; assembly: GCA_026398835.1. Taxonomy (GTDB): domain Bacteria; phylum Pseudomonadota; class Gammaproteobacteria; order Pseudomonadales; family Pseudomonadaceae; genus Aquipseudomonas. The sequence continues at coordinate 1,279 of JAPLSD010000081.1, read as the reverse complement.
GCTCCGGCGTGGGAATGCAGCCTGTGACGCTCCGCGTCGCATCAAGGCCAGAAGGGACTGCCACAAGACCCGAGCGAACGCATGGTGTAAGCTCGTCCGTTCTTCGGATTCGACCTTTTGCGAGCCTTATGCCGTCGCTTTTCAAACGCTCCCTGCTGCCAAAACTGCGCAGTTTTCCGCTGACTGCCGATGCTGTCACCATCCTTTCTGGTGCCGCTGAGTTTCGCCGCTGCCTGCTGGAGAAAATCGCCCAGGCCACGCAGCGCATTTATATCGTCGCGCTCTACCTGCAACAGGATGAAGCCGGCCAGGAAATTCTCGATGCCTTGCACGCCGCCAAAGCTGCGCGGCCAGAGTTGGATGTGGTGGTGGTGGTCGATTGGTTGCGTGCCCAGCGAGGGCTGATCGGTGCCGGCAAGCAGCCGGGCAATTCGGCCTGGTATCAGGAGCAGACCCGCACCCACACCAGCGAAGTGCCGGTGTACGGCGTACCGGTGCAGACCCGCGAGCTGTTCGGCGTGTTGCACCTCAAGGGCTTCGTCATCGATGACTGCGTGATCTACAGCGGCGCCAGCCTGAATAACGTCTACCTGCACAAATTCGACAAGTACCGTTTTGATCGCTATCACTTGCTGCAAAGCAGCGCGTTGGCCGACTCCATGCAGCATCTGGTTGAGCACGGGCTGATCACCTCCAGAGCCGTGCACCGGCTCGATCTGCCAAACCTGCCGAGCACCCGCAGCCTGCGCAACGACATCGGTGACCTGCGCAGCCGCCTGAAACACGCGGCTTATGACACTACGTCCGGTAGCGTCAACAAGCAGGGCTTGTCGGTCAGCCCGCTGCTCGGGCTCGGCAAGAACAACCCGTTGAGTCGGGTGATCTGTGAGCTGATTGCCAGCGCTCACGAGCAACTGACGATCTGCACGCCATATTTCAACCTGCCGCTGGCCGTGACCCGGGAAATCAACCGGGCGCTGACGCGTGGCGTGAAGATCGACATCATCGTCGGCGACAAGACAGCCAACGACTTCTACATCCCGCCGAGCGAGCCGTTCAAAGTGATTGCGGCACTGCCGTATTTGTATGAAATCAGCCTGCGCCGCTTCGCCAAACGCCATCAGCGAATGATCGACAGTGGCCAACTGAACCTGCACCTGTGGCGCGACGGCGACAACACCTATCACCTCAAGGGCATGTGGATCGATCAGCGTTACACCTTGCTGACCGGCAATAACCTGAATCCGCGAGCGTTCCGTCTGGACCTGGAAAACGCCTT
>JAPLSD010000678.1 GCA_026398835.1 Pseudomonas sp. | reverse complement strand
TCAGCGCGGTGAGCGGTGCCGAAGGCGTCCATCACGAACACGTCGCACAGGGCAGCGTATTGTTGGGCCAGTTCATCGGCGTTCTTTTTCTCGCCTTTGTTGAAGCGCACGTTCTCGAACAACACGATGTCGCCGGCTTTGACGTCGACGCCACCCAGATAGTCGGACACCAGTGGCACTTCGCGGCCCAGGGCCTTGCTCAGGTAATCAGCAACCGGCTTGAGGCTGTTCTCGGCCGAGAACTCGCCTTCTGTCGGACGGCCCAGGTGTGAGCAGACCATCACGGCCGCGCCTTTTTCCAGGGCCAGCTTGATGGTCGGCAGCGAAGCCAGGATTCGCGCATCGCTGGTGACAACACCGTCCTTGACTGGGACGTTGAGGTCTTCGCGGATCAGTACGCGCTTACCTTGCAGATCGAGGTCGGTCATCTTCAACACGGTCATGGGTCGCAATTCCTGGTTTACAGTTTTTGGTGGACGACTTGCAGGTAATGTCCTGCAACGTCGAGCATGCGGTTGGCAAAACCCCATTCATTGTCGAACCAGGCCAGCACGTTCACCAGCCGAGGGCCGGAAACGCGAGTCTGACTGGCATCAACAATCGCCGAATGAGGGTCATGATTGAAATCACAACTGGCGTGAGGCAACTCGGTATAAGCCAGAAGGCCTTTGAGCGGGCCGCTGGTAGCGGCCTCGCGCAGAATCCGGTTGACCTCGGTGGCGTCGGTATCACTGACGGTTTGCATGGTGATATCCAGGCAAGACACGTTAACCGTCGGCACTCGCACTGCTTTGGCCTGAATTCGCCCGGCAAGTTCCGGCAGCAGCCGTTCGATGCCGCGCGCCAGACCCGTGGACACCGGAATCACCGACTGAAACGCCGAACGAGTGCGACGCAAGTCTTCGTGGTGATAGGCGTCAATCACCGGCTGATCGTTCATTGCCGAGTGAATGGTGGTGATCGACACGTATTCCAAACCAATGGCCTGATCCAGCAACCGCAACAGCGGCACGCCACAGTTGGTGGTGCAGGAAGCGTTGGACACCAACAGTTCGTCGCCGGTCAGGCAATCCTGATTCACACCGTAGACGATGGTGGCGTCGACATCCGCCTCGCTGGCCATCGGCTGGGAAAACAGTACCCGTGGCGCGCCGGCCGCAAGGAAACGCTGGCCGTCTTCGCGAGTGTGGTAAGCGCCCGAGCATTCGAGCACCAGATCGACACCGAGCGCAGCCCAGTCGATACCTTCGGGGGTGGCACTGCGCAGGACCTTCACGCAGTTGCCATTAATATGCAGACAATCGCCGTCGACCTTGACCTCACCGGGAAAACGCCCGTGGGTAGAGTCGAAACGTGTCAGGTATTCGATGCTGGCCATATCAGCCAGATCGTTGATCGCAACAATTTCAAACCCGGCAGCCGCCCCTCGCTCGAACAAAGCACGCAAGACGCAACGACCAATCCGGCCGTAGCCGTTGAGTGCAACTTTGTAAGGACGTGGTTGAGGCATGGGGTTCTCGATAATGCGAGGCAGACAAATTCTTGTTAACAACGCAAATCCCCCTGTAGGAGCTACCGCAGGTAGCTCCTACGCGGGGATCGCGGCAGCCAGTGGCCACCGCGTCGCGTTTTAGTCTTCCAACAACTCTTCAGCCTGACCCAGGATGTTTTCCAGGGTGAAACCGAACTCTTCGAACAAGGCAGACGCAGGCGCCGACTCGCCGTAGGTAGTCATACCGATAACGCGACCTTCCAGGCCCACGTACTTGTACCAGTAGTCCGCGTGGGCGGCTTCGATGGCGATACGAGCGCTGACCTGCAACGGCAGAACCGCTTGCTTGTAGCCGGCATCCTGAGCATCGAAGACGCTGGTGCATGGCATGGAAACCACACGCACCTTGCGGCCTTGCTCGGTCAGTTTGTCGAAGGCTTGAACGGCCAGACCGACTTCGGAACCGGTGGCGATCAGGATCAGTTCAGGCTCGCCTGCGCAGTCCTTGAGCACGTAGCCACCACGGTTGATGCATTCAATCTGCACCGCGTTGCGGGTTTGGTGCTGCAGGTTCTGACGCGAGAAGATCAGCGCCGACGGACCGTCGTCGCGCTCCAGCGCGCATTTCCAGGCCACGGCCGATTCAACGGCATCGGCTGGACGCCAGGTGTCGAGGTTCGGCGTGCAACGCAGGCTGGACAGCTGCTCGATCGGCTGGTGA
>JAPLSD010000612.1 GCA_026398835.1 Pseudomonas sp. | reverse complement strand
CTTCCACATATGTAGGGGCAGAAAAAAGGGGCTACATTATGCCGCCGAGTGCCTCCCGTAGCAATGCGCGCCTGTCGCGCGGCCCGTAACAAAATCCCGCCAAAAAAAACTACGCGCCGCTGAAGCCCAATAAAACCGGGCTTTCCAGCGTAGTCAATTTTTTGGAGACAGCGCTGCATTGTCCGTAACCATCCGTAACACCGGTTCGTTTTGCCGCTACATATTCAGTAATTTTCACCAAAAAGCGGCTCGATTTTGTCATTACCACTACATTTCCCCCAACCCGCGTAATAGACACAGTCTGCAACTGACAGCCGGCACCTGAGGCCGCTACAATTACCGACTTTGTCGCAACGCTTGGAGCTCAACCTTCCGTGCCCGTTCTGCGTCTACCGCTTCTCCCTGCCGCGGCAGGTAAACAGCACTGGGGCAACCTGCCCGGTGCCGCCCTGAGCCTGGCAATCGCCGAGGCCGCCAGCGCTGCCAAGCGCTTTACCCTGCTGCTGACCGCCGACAGCCAAAGTGCCGAACGGCTGGAACAGGAGCTGGGGTTCTTCGCCCCGGATTTGCCTGTCCTGCATTTTCCCGACTGGGAAACCCTGCCCTACGACCTGTTCTCGCCGCACCAGGACATCATCTCGCAGCGTATCGCCAGCCTGTATCGGTTGCCGGAGCTGACCCATGGTGTTCTGGTCGTGCCGATAACCACGGCCCTGCATCGTCTGGCGCCGACCAAATTCCTGCTCGGCAGCAGCCTGATGCTGGACATCGGCCAGAAGCTCGATGTCGAGCAGATGCGTACGCGACTGGAAGCCAGTGGCTACCGTTGTGTCGATACGGTGTACGAGCACGGCGAGTTCGCGGTCCGCGGCGCCCTGATCGATTTGTTCCCGATGGGCAGCAAACTGCCCTATCGCATCGACCTGTTCGATGACGAAATCGAAACCCTGCGCACCTTTGACCCGGAAAACCAGCGCTCCATCGACAAGGTCACATCGGTTCGGCTGCTGCCGGCGCGGGAGTTTCCGCTGCAAAAGGATGCCGTCACGCGTTTCAAGGCGCGTTTCCGTGAGCGTTTCGATGTCGACTTCCGGCGCTGCCCGATCTTTCAGGATCTGAGCAGCGGGATTACCCCGGCCGGTATCGAGTACTACCTGCCGTTGTTCTTCGACGACACCTCAACCCTGTTTGACTACTTGCCCCAGGACACTCAGGTGTTTTCCCTGCCGGGCATCGAACAGGCCGCCGAAAATTTCTGGAACGACGTGCGCAACCGCTATGAAGAGCGCCGCGTCGACCCCTCCCGCCCATTGCTGCCACCGGCCGAGCTGTTCCTGCCGGTGGAGGACTGCTTTGCGCGCCTGAAAAACTGGCCGCGAGTCGTCGCCAGCCAGCAAGACATAGACACCGGTGTCGGCCGCGAGCGCTTCCCGGCCAAGCCATTGCCGAACCTGGCCATCGAAGCCAAGGCCAATCAGCCGTTGGCGGCGCTGGCCAGTTTCCTTGATGAGTTTCCCGGCCGCGTACTGTTTACCGCCGAGTCTGCCGGTCGCCGCGAAGTCCTGCTGGAACTGCTTGAGCGCCTGAAGCTGCGTCCGAAAAACGTCGACAACTGGCCGGACTTTGTCGCCAGCAAACATCGCTTGGCGATCACCATCGCACCGCTGGACGACGGCCTGGTGCTGGACGACCCGTCATTGGCGCTGATTGCCGAAAGCCCGCTGTTCGGGCAACGCGTGATGCAGCGTCGCCGTCGGGAAAAACGCGCCGACGCCAACAACGATGCGGTGATCAAGAACCTCACCGAGCTGCGTGAAGGTGCGCCCGTGGTGCACATCGATCATGGCGTCGGCCGCTACCTGGGCCTTGCGACGCTGGAAATCGATAATCAGGCCGCCGAATTCCTCACCCTTGCCTACGCCGAGGGCGCCAAGCTCTACGTGCCGGTGGCCAACCTGCATTTGATCGCCCGCTACACCGGCAGCGACGATGCCTTGGCCCCGCTGCACCGTCTGGGCTCGGAAACCTGGCAAAAAGCCAAACGCAAAGCCGCCGAGCAAGTACGCGACGTGGCTGCCGAACTGCTCGACATCTATGCCCGCCGTGCGGCTCGCGAGGGTTATGCGTTCGCCGACCCGAAAGCCGATTACGTCACCTTCAGCGCCGGTTTCCCATTCGAAGAGACCATAGACCAGCAAACCACCATCGACGCCGTACGCGCCGATATGCTCGCGCCCAAACCAATGGACCGTCTGGTCTGCGGCGACGTCGGTTTCGGTAAGACCGAAGTGGCGATGCGAGCGGCGTTTATCGCCGTGCATGGTGGCCGCCAGGTCGCCATTCTGGTGCCGACCACCCTGCTCGCCCAGCAGCACTACAACAGTTTCCGCGACCGCTTCGCCGACTGGCCGGTGAGCGTGGAAGTGATGAGTCGCTTCAAGTCGACCAAGGAAATCAACGCCGCGGTCGCTGATCTGGCCGAGGGCAAGATCGACATCGTCATTGGCACCCACAAGCTGCTGCAAGACGATGTGAAAATCAAAAACCTGGGACTGGTGATCATCGACGAAGAACACCGCTTCGGTGTCCGTCAGAAAGAACAGCTCAAGGCGTTGCGCAGCGAAGTCGACATCCTCACCCTGACCGCCACGCCGATCCCGCGCACGCTGAACATGGCGGTTTCGGGCATGCGCGAT
>JAPLSD010000865.1 GCA_026398835.1 Pseudomonas sp. | reverse complement strand
GACGCCAACCGTGCGTTGATGGGTTCGAACATGCAGCGTCAAGCTGTACCAACCCTGCGCGCTGACAAGCCGCTGGTCGGTACCGGCATGGAGCGTAACGTAGCTCGTGACTCCGGCGTTTGCGTCGTGGCTCGTCGTGGCGGCGTGATCGACTCCGTTGACGCAAGCCGTATCGTGGTTCGTGTTGCTGATGATGAAGTTGAAACCGGTGAAGCTGGTGTCGACATCTACAACCTGACCAAATACACCCGCTCCAACCAGAACACCTGCATTAACCAGCGTCCGCTGGTTCGCAAGGGTGATCGGGTTCAGCGCAGCGACATCATGGCTGATGGTCCGTCCACCGATATGGGTGAGCTGGCTTTGGGTCAGAACATGCGCATCGCGTTCATGGCCTGGAACGGTTACAACTTCGAAGACTCCATCTGCCTGTCCGAACGTGTTGTTCAGGAAGATCGCTTCACCACGATCCACATCCAGGAACTGACCTGTGTGGCACGTGACACCAAGCTTGGGCCAGAGGAAATCACTGCAGACATCCCGAACGTGGGTGAAGCTGCACTGAACAAGCTGGACGAAGCCGGTATCGTTTATGTAGGTGCTGAAGTTGGCGCCGGCGACATTCTGGTCGGTAAGGTCACTCCGAAAGGCGAGACCCAGCTGACTCCAGAAGAAAAGCTGTTGCGTGCAATCTTCGGTGAAAAAGCCAGCGACGTTAAAGACACCTCCCTGCGTGTGCCTACTGGCACCAAGGGTACCGTCATCGACGTACAGGTCTTCACTCGTGACGGCGTCGAGCGTGATGCTCGTGCTCTGTCCATCGAGAAGACTCAGCTCGACGAGATCCGCAAGGACCTGAACGAAGAGTTCCGTATCGTTGAGGGCGCTACTTTCGAACGTCTGCGTTCCGCTCTCGTCGGCCACAAAGCCGAAGGCGGCGCCGGTCTGAAGAAAGGTCAGGAAATCACCGACGAAATTCTCGACGGTCTTGAGCATGGTCAGTGGTTCAAACTGCGCATGGCTGAAGATGCTCTGAACGAGCAGCTCGAGAAGGCTCAGGCCTACATCGTTGATCGCCGCCGTCTGTTGGACGACAAGTTCGAAGACAAGAAGCGCAAGCTGCAGCAGGGCGATGACCTGGCTCCAGGCGTGCTTAAAATCGTCAAGGTTTACCTGGCAATCCGTCGCCGCATCCAGCCGGGCGACAAGATGGCCGGTCGTCACGGTAACAAAGGTGTGGTCTCTGTGATCATGCCGGTTGAAGACATGCCGCACGATGCCAATGGCACCCCGGTCGACGTCGTCCTCAACCCGTTGGGCGTACCTTCACGTATGAACGTTGGTCAGATCCTCGAAACCCACTTGGGCCTCGCGGCCAAAGGTCTGGGCGAGAAGATCAACCGTATGATCGAAGAGCAGCGCAAGGTTGCTGACCTGCGCAAGTTCCTGCACGAGATCTACAACGAGATCGGCGGTCGTAACGAAGATCTGGACAGCTTCTCCGACCAGGAAATCCTGGATCTGGCGAAGAACCTGCGTGGCGGCGTTCCAATGGCCACTCCAGTGTTCGACGGTGCCAAGGAAAGCGAAATCAAGGCCATGCTGAAACTGGCGGACCTGCCAGAAAGCGGCCAGATGCAGCTGACTGATGGCCGTACCGGCAATAAGTTCGAGCGCCCGGTTACTGTTGGCTACATGTACATGCTGAAGCTGAACCACTTGGTAGACGACAAGATGCACGCTCGTTCTACCGGTTCGTACAGCCTGGTTACCCAGCAGCCGCTGGGTGGTAAGGCGCAGTTCGGTGGTCAGCGTTTCGGGGAGATGGAGGTGTGGGCGCTGGAAGCATACGGCGCGGCATACACTCTGCAAGAAATGCTCACAGTGAAGTCGGACGATGTGAACGGTCGGACCAAGATGTACAAAAACATCGTGGACGGCGATCACCGTATGGAGCCGGGCATGCCCGAGTCTTTCAACGTGTTGATCAAAGAAATTCGTTCCCTCGGCATCGATATCGATCTGGAAACCGAATAACACGTGACGCGAATCGAGAGCGGGGCAGGATTGCCCGCTCTCTGCTCCGCCAGGAGGAAAGGCCTTGAAAGACCTACTGAATTTGCTGAAAAACCAGGGTCAAGTCGAAGAGTTCGACGCCATCCGTATTGGATTGGCATCGCCTGAGATGATCCGTTCGTGGTCGTTCGGTGAAGTTAAAAAGCCGGAAACCATCAACTACCGTACGTTCAAACCTGAGCGTGACGGCCTGTTCTGCGCCAAGATCTTTGGCCCGGTAAAGGATTACGAGTGCCTGTGCGGTAAGTACAAGCGCTTGAAGCACCGTGGTGTGATCTGCGAGAAGTGCGGTGTTGAAGTCGCGCTGGCTAAAGTTCGTCGTGAGCGCATGGCGCACATTGAACTGGCTTCGCCAGTTGCCCACATCTGGTTCCTGAAATCGCTGCCGTCCCGTATCGGCTTGCTGATGGACATGACCCTGCGTGATATCGAGCGCGTTCTCTACTTCGAGAGCTATGTCGTTATCGACCCAGGCATGACCACCCTTGAAAAAGGTCAGCTGCTCAACGACGAGCAGTACTTCGAAGCGCTGGAAGAGTTCGGCGATGATTTCGATGCCCGCATGGGTGCCGAAGCTGTCCGTGAGCTGCTACACGCTATCGATCTGGAACACGAGATTGGCCGTCTGCGCGAAGAAATTCCGCAAACCAACTCCGAAACCAAAATCAAGAAGCTGTCCAAGCGTCTGAAGTTGATGGAAGCCTTCCAGGGTTCCGGCAACCTTCCAGAGTGGATGGTGCTGACCGTTCTGCCGGTTCTGCCGCCAGATCTGCGTCCACTGGTTCCGTTGGATGGCGGTCGTTTCGCGACTTCCGACCTCAACGACCTGTATCGTCGAGTGATCAACCGTAACAACCGTTTGAAGCGCCTGCTTGATCTGTCCGCTCCGGACATCATCGTGCGCAACGAAAAGCGTATGTTGCAGGAAGCGGTCGACGCCTTGCTCGACAACGGTCGTCGTGGTCGCGCTATCACCGGTTCCAACAAGCGTCCTCTGAAATCCCTGGCTGACATGATCAAGGGTAAGCAGGGTCGTTTCCGTCAGAACTTGCTCGGTAAGCGTGTTGACTACTCCGGTCGTTCGGTAATTACCGTAGGTCCGACCCTGCGTCTGCACCAGTGCGGTCTGCCGAAGAAAATGGCTCTCGAGCTGTTCAAACCGTTCATTTTCGGCAAGCTGGAAATGCGTGGCCTGGCCACCACCATCAAAGCCGCGAAGAAAATGGTTGAGCGCGAGCTGCCAGAGGTTTGGGACGTTCTCGCTGAAGTGATTCGCGAACACCCGGTACTCCTCAACCGTGCACCGACCCTTCACCGTCTGGGTATCCAGGCGTTTGAACCGGTACTGATCGAAGGTAAGGCTATCCAGCTGCACCCGTTGGTTTGTGCTGCGTACAACGCCGACTTCGACGGCGACCAAATGGCCGTGCACGTACCGCTGACACTGGAAGCCCAGTTGGAAGCGCGTGCGTTGATGATGTCGACCAACAACATTCTGTCGCCAGCCAACGGTGAGCCAATCATCGTTCCGTCGCAGGACGTTGTATTGGGTCTGTACTACATGACTCGTGAAGCGATCAACGCCAAAGGCGAAGGTCGTGTGTTCGCGGATCTGCAAGAAGTTGACCGTGTATTCCGCGCCGGCGAAGCCGCGCTGCATGCCAAAGTCAAAGTGCGGATCAACGAAACCGTAAACGATCGTGATGGCGGCAGCGTCAAGAACACCCGTATCGTCGACACCACCGTCGGCCGTGCGCTGTTGTTCCAGGTCGTTCCACCAGGCCTGTCGTATGACGTGGTCAACCAGCCGATGAAGAAAAAGGCGATCTCCAAGCTGATCAACCAGTGCTACCGCGTGGTTGGTTTGAAAGAGACCGTGATCTTCGCTGACCAGTTGATGTACACAGGTTTTGCCTATTCGACCATTTCCGGCGTTTCCATTGGTGTTAACGACTTCGTTATCCCTGATGAGAAAGCGGCCATCATCGGTGCTGCTACCGACGAAGTGAAAGAGATTGAAAGTCAGTACGCCTCCGGCCTGGTAACCCAGGGCGAGAAGTACAACAAAGTGATCGACCTTTGGTCCAAGGCGAACGACGAAGTTTCCAAGGCGATGATGTCGAACCTCTCGAAAGAGAAGGTAATCGACCGTCACGGCGTCGAAGTCGACCAAGAGTCCTTCAACTCGATGTACATGATGGCCGACTCGGGCGCACGGGGTTCTGCTGCGCAGATCCGTCAGCTCGCCGGTATGCGTGGTCTGATGGCCAAACCGGACGGTTCCATCATTGAAACGCCGATTACTGCGAACTTCCGTGAAGGTTTGAGCGTACTTCAGTACTTCATCTCTACTCACGGTGCTCGTAAAGGTTTGGCGGATACCGCGTTGAAAACTGCGAACTCCGGTTACCTGACTCGTCGTCTGGTAGACGTAGCGCAGGATCTGGTTGTTACCGAGATCGACTGCGGCACCGAACACGGTCTGTTGATGACTCCGCACATCGAAGGCGGCGACGTTGTAGAGCCGTTGGGTGAGCGCGTATTGGGTCGTGTTATTGCTCGCGACGTATTCAAACCGGGTACTGAGGACGTTATCGTTCCTGCCGGCACTCTGGTCGACGAGAAGTGGGTCGAGTTCATCGAGCTGAACAGCATCGACGAAGTGATCGTGCGTTCGCCGATCAGCTGCGAAACCCGCTATGGCATCTGCGCCAAGTGCTACGGCCGTGACTTGGCTCGTGGTCACCAGGTGAACATCGGTGAAGCTGTCGGCGTTATTGCTGCTCAGTCGATCGGTGAGCCAGGTACACAGCTGACGATGCGTACGTTCCACATCGGTGGTGCGGCAAGCCGGACCTCCGCTGCTGACAGCGTTCAGGTGAAGAATGGCGGTACTGTCCGTCTGCACAACCTGAAGCACGTTGAGCGAGTGGATGGTCACCTGGTTGCTGTGTC
>JAPLSD010000707.1 GCA_026398835.1 Pseudomonas sp. | reverse complement strand
GTATGGCCGCCACCTTCGCCGCCCTGAATGGTGATCATGTCCGCTCCCAGCTCGACAGCCTTCAGCGCATGCTTGAGTGCACCCACAGTGGGAATACACAGCACCCCCGCGTCTTTGAAGCGGCCGATGGTCCTCTTGTCCGGCCCGCGCCCATAGCTGACGGCACGCAGGCGGTACTTGATCGCCAGGTCGACGCACTGGGCGGCGTTTTCCTGGAACATATGGAAGTTCAGGCCGAAGTTGCTGTTGCCGAGCGCCTCGATCACCCGTTGCAGCTCAGCTTCAAGATCCCGGGCCGGAAGGGTCGCAGCGGCAAGAAAGCCGAACGCTCCGGCGCGACTGCTGGCAATCACCAGGTTTGCATCGGAGACCCACCCCATGGCGGTCTGAACGATCGGATAGCGACAGCCCAAGGCAGCGGTCAGCGGCGTTTCAAGCCAATGCTTCATGTGCCCTCCTCCCCAGCAGCCTTTTTATTGGCCTGCACCATGGCCTTTGCATCGTACCCACCGAGTTTGTCACCCGACAGCAGCTCGTTGTGACTGTGAGCGAAGTGGTGCCAGGCAAAGACCGCGTCCATGGCTGAACGCTTGCCCTGGAGGTCCTCGACATGGTTGATCGCCTGCTTGGTCAGTGCCAACCCCATGCGCGGCTGTTTGGCGATCGCCGCCGCCAGGGCATAGGTACCGGCTTCGAGTTCATCGCGAGCAAACAGTCGATTGACCATGCCCATCTGATAGGCCCGCTCGGCGCTCATGCGATCGCCGGTGAACAGAAACTCCTTGGCGATGCGCGGGTTCAGCTCATAAGGGTGAGCGAAGTATTCGACACCCGGAATCCCCATGCGCACCACCGGGTCCTGGAAGAACGCATCGTCACTGGCGACAATCAGGTCACACACCCACGCCAGCATCAGCCCACCGGCGATACACGCGCCGTGGACCATGGCAATCGTCGGCTTGGGCAGTTCGCGCCAGCGCCGGCACATGCCCAGATACACCTCTTGCTCACGGGCGTAGAGAAACTCACCACCGGGCTTGTTGGTGTGATCCCACCACAGGTGAGCCCGTTCGAACGGCTTGTTGATGTCGCGTCCGGGCGTACCGATATCGTGGCCCGCCGAGAAGTGTTTGCCGTTGCCGCGCAGCACGATGACTTTGACCGCATCGTCATTCACCGCGTCACGCAGGGCGGCATCCAGGGCATAGGTCATCTGCGAGTTTTGCGCGTTGTTCACACCGGGCCGGTTCAGGGTCAAGGTGGCGATGCCGTCCACCACGCTGTAGAGCACTGGGTCCTCGGTTTCATAGACTGATGTGTCGATGCGCTCGACGAATTCACTGTCGCTGCTGCTCATGCTCACTCCTTGCCTTCAGGCCGAACGGATGCCCGCAGGGTTGCCCTTGAGCGCCGCTGCACGGTAATCGTGTGGATCGAGTCGACGAATCACCGCCAGTTGTTCAGCGGTGGGATGCGCGGTTTCCTTGAGATCGGCAGCACGCAGCAGCGCGAATCCGGTTTTCTCCTGCACCTCATCGAAACTCACGCCGGGGTGCAGCGAACGCACTTGCACCGCCCGCTGCGGACCACCGAAGTCCATCACGCACAGATCAGTGACAATCAGCCGGATGTCCATCAACTCGCGGTTCATGCCTTCCTGCCAGCGCTCGGGGTTGAAGCCAACACCGGAGACCATATCCACCTCGCCCGCCACAAAGGCCCGGGTGTTATGCGCCGGAATGAAAAACGAGTTGATATGGTTGATGCTGTTACCCGGCAAACCGCGCACGCCGAGCATCGCCACCTTGGGTTTGTGGTAGTCGCCGATGCACGACAGGTTGGTCTGGCCAAAGCGATCGACCTGGGTCGGCCCGATCATCGCGTGACGCCGGCCACCCCAGACACATTCAAAAACCCGCTCAAAAGACAGGTAGCCGGAGTAACGCGGGACGTAATCGCCACGCGGCCCGAGCGGGATCGGCTCCTCCACCAAAAACGCCTCGCTGTCGGTCATCAACAGTTCCGGGCTGTGGGTCAGCTTGGCCAGGCTCGCACCCAGGCGCGGGATAACGCCCAGGCCCGAGGCAACGATTTCGCCATTGCCGCGCCAGGCTTCGGACGCGGCAACAATCAGCAATTCGGCCAGGGTGAAGTCAACGGTATCAGTCATGTTCAATTCTCCTTAAAACACCGGCAGAGGCAATGAGCCCAAACGTTCGGTACCGCCATTGCTGGCCTGATAGGCTGTTTCACCGGGTGTCACGAATTCGTCGAGGTAGGCTTGCCAACCGCCCTCCTCACTGGCACTGGCGCTGTAACGCTTCAGATGCGCCATGTCCCAGCCGTAATCGGAGGGACAGGATGTTGGGTGCGCACCGAAAGGCGCATGCACGACGCCGCTGACCAGGTAACGCTCAAAAGTGTTGAAGCGAGCCTGGGTGGCGTCGAGGCTCAGACGCTCTTCAATCTGCTCGCAAGAAACGAAGCACTGTTTGGCGGCGCGGGCGAACAGATGGTCGAAATAGGGATCGGTGCCGGTGATCAGGGTATTGCCCAAGCGGTCGGCGACATTCACGTGCAAGAAGGCCATGTCCAGGTTCAGCGCCGGCATGGCTAACAGCACTTCACCGTCGGCATAGGGTGACTGCACCTGGCGCAGTTGCGGGTTGAGCCGGCTGACATCGGTGGCCAGACCGCAACGGGTCGGCAGAAACGGCAGGCGCATCCCGGCGGCACGCAGGCCCCATTGCAGCATGCCTTCATCGAGCTCCATCAACTCCAGCTCACCGGCCTCGCGGGCCCGACGGAAATAAGCTTCCAGCGGAATCGCATCGAGGGTGGCGAAACCGAACACCAGCTTCTTGACCTTGCCGGCCGCACACAGCATGCCGACTTCCGGGCCACCGTAAGCGACCACCGTCAGGTCCTTCACATCGGAGCGCAGGATCTCGCGCACGATGGCCATCGGTTTGCGCCGTGGGCCCCAACCGCCGAAGCCGATGGTCATCCCGCTGTGTAATTGTGCAACGGCATCCGCCGCTGTCATTTGCTTGTTCATCTGTCTACTCCTCACTGCTGACCGACGGAAAAGTCGTGCCCCCACAAGCTCACACGGGTGAACTCGAACGCACTGTGCTCCCGCCAATCGACCAGCAGACCGCCGTAGCCGTACTCCAGATCGAATCCGGACGGGGTTTTCATGTAAAAAGAAGTCATCTGGTCATTCAGGTGCTGCCCCAGCGTGGCCGACAGCGGCACGGCATGGGCGATCCGGCGGTCATGGGCGCGCCCCACCTCGGTCATCGACTCCACCTCCACCATGACGTGGACGCAGCCCGATGGCACGGCAAACTCGGCCAAGGCCAGGCTGTGATGACGGCTATTGCGGCAATGCAGGAAGTGAATACGAATCGGCGCGGCAGCCGGATCAGGCTGGAAGTTGAAAATGTCCGACAGCTCGAAGCCCAGCACATCCTTGACGAAGGCCAGCGTCGCATCGAAATTCGGCGCAGGCAGCACGGTGTGCCCAAGCCCCATGTCACCGGTCACAAAACCCGGGACGCCCTGAGGCGAAACGAATGGCTGGCAATCGGAACGATGACCCCAGCTCAATTCGTGGCAATTACCCGAAGGGTCCTTGATCTGCACCAGCGCCTGAACACCGCGCTGATCACACTGCTCTGGCGAGCCCGTTTGCCAACAGACGTCAGCCTGCTCCAAAACCTTCAGCGCCGCCTTGAACGCGCCCTCGCTG
>JAPLSD010000570.1 GCA_026398835.1 Pseudomonas sp. | reverse complement strand
CGTGCCGTAGGGCCGAAAACCGTCGGCCGGGTTGTCCTGGTTGTACTCGCGCAGCGGCTGCCAGTGACGATCGAAATGTTCGATGACCATGAACTCGTTGTCCGCCGCGTGACCATGGATGACTCGCTCGACGATGCGCAAAGCGCGGTCCAGCCAGCGACTGTCCTGGGTGACATCCGCCAGGGCCAGAAAGGCCTCGGTTGCGTGCATATTGCTGTTGGCGCCGCGATAAGACTCCTCGAAGCTCCAGTCGCGATTGAAAGACTCGCGCATGGCGCCCTCCTCCTCGCTCCAGAAATGCTCGTCGATCACTTTGATCGCGTCCGCCAACAGGGCCTGTGCCCCCGGACGCCCGGCGACCACAGCAGAGCTGGCAGCCAGTGCGACAAAGGCATGCAGGTAGGCGGCTTTGTCGGTGTTGCCATCGCGGTGGGAGGGCGCCGCAAACCAGCCGCCGAATTCTGCATCCCGCAGCGGTCCGCTGAGGGCAGCGATGCCGTGATCCACCAGCTCGGCAAACCCGGGAATACCCTGGATGTGCGCCATGGCAAAACTGTGGGTCATGCGCGCGGTGTTCATGGTTTCGGCCTGGGCATTGGCCGGGAGGCGGCCAAGATCGTCGAGGTTGCCGAAGCCTTCGGCAACCCTGGAAGCCTTGGCGAATGACAACAGGCGCAGGCCTTCAGCGGCGAGCCAGGAGTGATGGGCAGGTGCGTTCAGCCAACTGCTGAACGTTGGAGGCGTGGTGTCCATTGGGAACCTTTTTTTGTTGTTATGACTGACTTGAGTCTAAACAACAGGCAGAGCGGCGCAGGTAACGAAGGACCGGCCGAATGTCACCATTCAGTGACATAGGAGGACCCGCTTTTCTACGGAACTTGTGTCAATCCACACTGCGTGGCAAATGCAACGTCACCCGCAGCCCACCCTCACGCAGATTCTGCAAACTCACTTCACCACCATGGCTGTGAGCGATGTTGCGAGCGATGCCCAACCCCAAGCCATATCCCTGTTGCTGACCCGCCAAACGAAAGTGTGGTTCAAACACCTGCTCCATACGTTGTTCAGGCACCCCGGGGCCCTCATCGTCGACATGCAGGATGAACGCGCTGTCATCGTCATCGATGTGCAGATGGGCTTTCTGTCCGTACTTCAGGGCATTGTCGATCAGGTTCCCGATGCAGCGCTTGAGCGCCAGCGGCTTGCCGGGATAGGTTGCCAGTGCCCGACCCTGCTGGGTTACGCGACCGTTGCCGTTGGGGCCCAGATAGGGCTCGACCAGGCAGTCGAGCACATGATTGAGGTCTACCGGCTCGATATTTTCGTGGATATCGGTGTCTTTGACACATTGCAGCGCGCCTTTGACCAGCAACTCCAGTTCATCGAGGTCGCGGCCGAACTTGGTCTGCAGCTGTTCATCTTCCAGCAGTTCGACCCGCAGCCGCAGACGGGTAATCGGCGTGCGCAAGTCATGAGAAATGGCACTGAACAACTGACTGCGCTCGGTCAGGTAGCGGCTGATGCGCTCACGCATGGCATTGAAGGCGCGACCGACCTCGACCACTTCACTGCCACCGCCCTCCGCCACCGGTTCGACTTCGGCGCCCAACGACATGTCCCGCGCCGCGCGCGCCAGACGCTTGAGTGGCCGGCTTTGCCAGTGCACCAGCAGGCCGATGAACAGCAGCAGAAAACCGCTGGTCAGCAGGATGAACCAGACCTGCTGCGAGGGCAGCCCTTGCTCTTCGAGACTGGTGTAGGGTTCGGGCAACAGCGAGGCGATGTACAGCCATTCGCCCGGGGCCAGCTGGATTTGCGTGACCAGCACCGGCGGATTGACCGGTTCCAGGGTCAACGCGTAATGCGCCCACGAACGCGGCAACTCATCGAGTTTCAAACCACCGTTGAAGATCCGCAGGTCTTCGGCGCTGACAAATTGCACCGAGATAACGGTCTCATTGCCCAGGGACTGGCGCAGCACCTCTTCCACCGCCTTGAGCACCGCTTGCTTGCGGGGAGTCGGTGGCAGCACTTCCATTCCCAACGGCTTGTCGTTGAGGGTCACGACGAATCGCGTGCCACCCATGCTGCGCAACTGATCGAGCACCAACGGCCGATAAGCCACCGGCAACGACCGGAAGTAACTGACGCTGGCCGTCATCGAATGCGCCAGGCTACGGGCGCTGGTGACCAGTCCTTCAAGCTGGGTAGCGCGCAATTGCGACACCCAGATCACACTCGACAGCGCCTGCGCGAACAGCACCGCCAGTAACGTCAGCAGCAACATTCGCCCGAGTAACGAGCGCGGCACTGGCACTCGCCGAGCGATTCTGCTGAAGAACTCAGTGACCATTGCTGGCAACCACATTGGCTGCCAATTGATAACCGCTACCGCGTACCGTGCGAATCAACCGTGGTGGTTTGTCGGTGTCGCGCAAACGCTGACGCAAGCGGCTGACCGCCATGTCGACGATACGGTCCAGCGGCATCAGATCGCGGCCACGGGTGGCGTTACCGATGGTGTCGCGGTCGAGGATTTCCTGCGGATGGTCGAGGAACAGTTTCAGCAGGGCGAAATCGGCGCCAGACAAAATCACTTCTTCGCCGTCGGTATGAAACAGGCGATGACTGACCATATCCAGTCGCCACTCATCGAAGGACAACACCTCGCCGCCGGACCGCTCCTGGCCGAACTGAGCCCGGCGCAATAAAGCCTTGATCCGCGCCTGCAATTCACGAGGGCTGAAAGGTTTACCGAGGTAGTCGTCGGCCCCCAACTCCAGACCGATGACTCGATCGGCTTCGTCGGAACTGGCGGTCAGCATGATGATCGGCACCTGGGCCTGACGCGGGTGCTGGCGAATCCAGCGGCACAAGCTGAAACCGTCTTCGTCCGGCAGCATCACGTCGAGGATCACCAGATCGCTCGGCGCCTCGTTCAAGGCCTGGCGAAACCCGGCGCCGTCGGGCGTGGTCCGCACCTGAAAACCGGCGCGGCTGAGGTAGGTCTCCAGCAACTCGCGTATCTCTTGATCGTCATCGACCAACAAAATCGACTTACTGACTGAGCTCACGTGGGTCGTCCTTGTTGTTATGGATGGAGCGGATTATGCCTTATGAATCAAAAATATTTTTTGTCTGTGAGGGCCTCTTCGCGGGCAAGCCTCGCTCCTACAAGAGCCGCATCGTACTTGTAGGAGCGAGGCTTGCCCGCGATGGGTTCAACTCGGTACTGGATCAGCTAGGAAACCGCCTGTTCCAACGCCACGCCCGCGCCGGTCAGGCCGGAATACGGCGCCGTCACCAGCCACACCGGGATGCCCTTGAAGTAATCGCTCATGCAGCCCTTGTCGGCGAAGCAACGAGCAAAACCACTCTCCAGGAAGAAGTCGGCAAAGCGTGGAATAACCCCACCCACGATATACACCCCGCCACGCCCACCAGTGGTCAGCACGTTGTTGCCGGCAACACGGCCGAGCCAGCAACAGAACTGCTCCAGCACTTCCAGCGCAATCGGATCCCCCGCCAGACCGGCAGCGGTGATGGCTTCCGGGGTATCGAGGACCGGTTCATGCCCGTCCACCGCGCAAATCGCTCGATAGACTCGTGGCAAGCCGCTGCCGCTCAATGCGGTCTCGGCGCTGACATGACCGATCTCATCGTAAATGTGCTGCCACAGTTGAGCTTCTCGCGGACTGCTCAACGGCAAATCGACATGCCCGCCTTCTCCCGGCAGCGCCATCCAACGACCCTCGCCCAGATCCAGCAACGTGCCAACACCAAGGCCAGTACCGGGACCGATCACTACCGCCGGGCGCAACGGCTCGGCAGTACCTTCACAGACCACGCGAAACTCATCCGGCTGCAAGCGCGTCATGCCCAGTGCCATGGCCGAGAAATCGTTGACCAACAGCAATTGATCGACCTGCAAGG
>JAPLSD010000199.1 GCA_026398835.1 Pseudomonas sp. | reverse complement strand
GAGCTCGCATGACGCACAGAAACGAAACTTGATGTTCATCTTGTTGTTATTGCTATCGCACCGTTCGGCGCTGCCGGAAAAAACGTCAGGCGCAGAGTAGTGAGCCTGAGCGCACAGGCTCTTGCCCCGCGACAAACGTCAGTTCGGTATTAGCTTCGGTGAAACGCTCAACCACCCGCGCGTAGAAAACGCCAGCAATGCTGCTGTAGAGGGTGCTGACTTTGCCGCTGAGCGGATCGATAACATCGGCCAGCGCGGTGCCTGGATCGACCCTGCTGCCAATTGGCGCGCGGTATGCAACCACTCCGGCGTGTGGAGCATTGAGTATCTCCACCCCGGCCAGAGGCGTCGGCTCACACAAGGGGGTCGGCACCCCAACCTCTGCACCAGCGATCAAGCCCAGGTGCCCCAGGTACGCCAACAGAGCTTCGGCATCGCGCGTGGCTAGCTCGTGACTAACATCGAACAGGCCTCGCAGTTCTAACGTGGCGGAGAAGGTTGCCTGCGGAATCGGCAGATGTGGGAAGCGCTGTTGCAGCCTGTCCCAGATGGCCGTGAAGGACTCGTCGAAACTATACGTTTTGGCGTCGGGACCACCCTGCTCGGTGGCATGCAGGACGGCATGTGCACCCGTGAAGCCGGCCAGTACTCGCGCCTGCTCCTGCTGTTTGCTGTGTGCGTAGAGGTGCACCATGGCCTCACTGTCGCAGTGCACATCGATTACGTAGTCGGCAGCACTGGCCAGGCGCAGTAGAGTCAGTCGCAAAGATTCCAGCTCGGTGCGTGGTTGCAGGGTTTCGAGGCGTTCGCGGATGCAGCGACGGATCAGCTCGACATTGGCAGCGGGATCGTTGCCAAGCTCACTGCTAACCTGCTCGCACACGAGTTCGGCGAGATCGAGGTAGTTGCGGTTGAAGTTCTCTCGGCTGGACAGCTCAAAGCGGCCCAGCTGACGCCCGAATACATAGTTGCCGAGACCGATTGGATTGGCGATCGGCACCAGTACCACCTCGCCAGTCAGGCGGCCGGCAGCCTCCAGCTCCAGCAGATGGTTCTTGAGGTGATGCAGAACCAGCATGCCGGGGTGCTCATCGGCATGCAGACCTGCCTGCAGGTAAACCTTTTTGCCCTGCCCCTGTGGCCCGAAATGCAGGCTGATGACTTCACGTGGTGCGCCAAGGGTCTGCGCTATAAGCGCATGTCGATGCTCTTGCATGGGAATATCCAAATGGGTGGTTCAGACG
>JAPLSD010000047.1 GCA_026398835.1 Pseudomonas sp. | reverse complement strand
CTGATCCCATCCCGAACTCAGCAGTGAAACGATGCATCGCCGATGGTAGTGTGGGGTTTCCCCATGTGAGAGTAGGTCATCGTCAAGATTAACTTCCGAAACCCCTATCTGCATCTGCAGGTAGGGGTTTTGTTTTGCGCGAAAGAAAAGTGGGCGCTGAACGCTCAGCGCAACTTCAGGCACGCACTGCTGCCCCAGCCGTTCGACAGTGCTAAGGTTCGGCCCTAGCTTTTGCATTTTCCAAGGAAGCCTTTATGCCGGACGCGACGTCCCTCAGTGCTGGTTTTATGGTGGTTCACGGTAACCGCCTGGACGAGTTGCGTAGTCTTGTTGTCAGTTGGATGCGACGCTATCCGCTTGCACCTTTGGAAAATGAAATCGCCCTTGTGCAGAGCAACGGTATCGCCCAATGGTTGAAGCTCGCATTGGCTGAAGACCCGGAAGATGACGATATGGGCGGCTGCGGAATAGCCGCCGCCATCGATGTACAGTTGCCCGGCAGCTTTATGTGGCAGCTCTATCGTATGGTGCTGGGTCGTGATGAGATTCCGGCCAAATCCCTGCTGGATAAAGCTCCTCTGACCTGGCGCTTGATGCGCTTGTTACCCGAGCTGATTGATCAGCCGCACTTTGAACCCCTGCAACGCTTCCTCACTCACGACACTGATCTGCGTAAACGCTATCAATTGGCCGAGCGCTTGGCGGATCTGTTCGACCAATACCAGGTCTATCGAGCCGACTGGCTGGAAGACTGGGCAGCAGGGCACCATCAACTGCGCAATGGCAGAGGCGAAGCCAAGGCGCTGACGCCCGCAAATTGCTGGCAGGCTGAGTTGTGGCGCGCGTTGCTGCTGGATGTGGGTGAGCAAGGCATGGCGCAAAGTCGTGCCGGAGTTCATCAACGTTTCATTGAGCGAATCAACAGCCTGGATACAGCGCCAAAAGGATTGCCATCCAGGGTGATCGTTTTCGGTATTTCTTCATTACCGGCTCAGGCTCTGGAAGCGCTCGCTGGATTGGCGCGTTTCAGTCAGGTTTTGCTTTGCGTACATAATCCATGTCGTCACCATTGGGCCGACATCGTCGCCGATAAAGATCTGTTACGGCACCAATACAAGCGCCAGGCGCGCAAGGCTGGAATGCCTGTTGCTCTCGATCCGCAAACCCTGCATCAACATGCACATCCGCTGCTGGCTGCTTGGGGTAAACAGGGTCGTGACTACATCAATCTGCTCGACAGCTATGACGACCCCAACAGCTATCGCTCGGCCTTTCGTGATGGGCGGATCGATCTGTTCAGCGAAAGTCAGCCGCAGAATATGCTTAACCAGTTGCAAGACGACATCCTTGAACTGCGTCCCCTGAATGAAACCCGCGAGCTCTGGCCTGCGGTTGATCTCGTCCAAGACCAGTCGATCCGTTTTCACATTGCCCACAGCGCTCAGCGTGAAGTCGAAATCCTTCACGACCAACTACTCGCCCGTTTCAGCGCCGATCCACAATTACGTCCTCGCGATGTGATCGTGATGGTTCCGGATATCGACAGCTATGCACCGCATATCCGTGCCGTATTCGGTCAACTGGAGCGAGATGACCGGCGCTTTGTTCCCTTCACGCTGGCTGACCAAGGCCAGCGAGGCCGCGATCCGCTGCTGATCGCCGTGGAGCATCTGCTCAAATTGCCCGACAGTCGTTTCCCGGTCAGCGAGATTCTTGATCTGCTGGATGTTCCGGCCTTACGTGCTCGATTCGGCGTAGAGGAGCGCGACCTGCCGACCTTGCATCGCTGGATTGAAGGCGCCGGTATTCGCTGGGGCATGAACGCCGAACAGCGCGCCGGGCTGGGTCTTCCGGATGAGTTGGAGCAGAACAGTTGGCGTTTCGGCCTGCGCCGTATGCTGCTTGGCTATGCCGTAGGCAGTGGCGCTGCCTGCGACGGTATTGAGCCTTACGATGAAATTGGTGGTCTGGACGCGGCGTTGATTGGTCCTCTGGTGGCTTTACTCGATGCGTTGCAAATTGCCCACCAAGAGCTCACACAGCCCGCGTCGCCTAAAAAATGGGGGCAACGCCTGCAAGCGCTGGTGCAGTTGTTCTTCCTGGCCAGTAATGAACATGATGACTACCTCTTGGCCCAGCTCGAAGAGTTGCGCGAGAGCTGGCTGGAAACCTGTGAGTCGGTAGGTTTGCAGGATGAGTTGCCGCTGACCGTCGTTCGTGAGGCCTGGCTGGCAGGGCTCGATCAGGGCCGCTTGTCGCAACGCTTTCTGGCCGGGGCGGTGAATTTCTGCACCTTGATGCCGATGCGTGCCATTCCTTTCAAACTGGTCTGCCTGCTGGGCATGAATGACGGCGATTATCCCCGTGCGCAACCGCCGCTGGACTTCGACTTAATGGGCAGTGACTACCGTCCCGGTGACCGCTCGCGGCGTGAGGACGATCGCTATCTGTTGCTCGAAGCCTTGCTCTCGGCGCGAGATCAGCTCTACATCAGTTGGGTCGGCCGCAGCATTCGCGACAACAGCGAACGTCCGGCTTCAGTGTTGATTGGCCAGTTG